>NZ_LNBE01000005.1 GCF_001445655.1 Streptomyces roseifaciens | reverse complement strand
ATTGCCGCCGGTGCGGCTCGAGTGGCTGTCTCGGAACCGTCATGGCTCCGTGACAACTCGGAGAACACTACTGATGCGCCAGGGGCGTGTCAAACGGCCTCGGGCGGCCCCCGGACCCGGTCCCGGACCGGCCTCCGCCCGCCCCCCGACCGGTCCCCCGGCCATCCCTCAGTCGAGGTCGCTGAGCCGCCCGCCGGCGTCCGGCTGGGCGTCCTCCACCCTGCGCAGCAGCCGGGTCAGCATCTCGCCGAGCCGGCCGCGCTCCTCGCCGGAGAGGTCCTGGAGGAGTTCCTCCTCGAAGACCGTGGCCATACGCATGGCCTCCAGCCACTTGCTGCGGCCTTCCTCCGTAATGCCGACGATGACGCGGACGCGGTTGTTCTCGTCGCGCTCCCGGGTCACCAGGCCCTCCGCGACCATGCGGTCGATGCGGTGGGTCATGGCGGCGGGGGTGAGACCGAGCCGCTTGGCGAGGTCGCCGGGGCCCAGGCGGTAGGGGTCGCCGGCCAGTACGAGGGCCTTGAGGACCTCCCACTCGGCGTTGCTGATGCCGAGCTCGGCGGTCTGGCGTCCGTAGGCGACGTTCATCCGCCGGTTGAGGCGGCTGAGTGCCGAGACGACCTTCTCGACCTGGGGGTCGAGGTCCTGGAACTCGCGCTGATAGGCGGCGATCTGTTCGTCGAGGCTCGGCTCGGAGGCGCCGGGGCCGGGGGTGTCAGCCATGCCCGGCAGTATGACACGAACTGATTCGCGCTAAAGCCCTTCGCCATGTAGTCTTTAGCTTCGAACTTTACTGTTGAAGTCTTCAGGCCTCGACAGTCCGCCCCTCAACCTCGACCTAGGAAGGTGAGTGTGACCACCGCGATGGGCGCAGCTCTGCGCCGGATCCAGCTGGGGAACGCCCTGAGTGCGTTCGGCAACGGCTTCACCGTCCCGTTCCTGTTCATCTATGTCTCTCAGGTACGGGATCTCGGAGCGGGCACCGCAGGCATGGTGCTGATGACGTTCGCCGTGTCCGCGCTCGTCGTGCTGCCCTTCGTCGGTCGCGTGATCGACCGGCGGGGTCCGTTGCCTGTTGCCGTCGCCGGTACGGTCTCCGCCGCCGTCGGGTCGATGGGGCTCGGGCTGGCGGCCAGCGGGCCGCTGGTCTTCGCCGCGGCCGCCGCGCTGGGTGCGGGCATCGCGGTGATCCAGCCGACGCTGGCCACGATGATCGTCTGGTGCTCGACGCCGACGACCCGGTCGCGCGCCTTCGCCATGCAGTTCTTCCTGAACAACCTGGGCCTCGGCGTCGGTGGTCTGCTCGGCGGGCAGATCGTGGACACCTCGGACCCGTCGAGCTTCGTGCGGCTCTTCGCGATCGAGTCGGTGATGTTCCTGGTGCTGGGTGCCGCCGTGGCCACGGTGCGGCTGCCGAAGGCGCCCAAGGTCGAGGACGCGGTCCCGACGGACGAGGGCGCCAAGGGCGGCTGGCGGACGCTGCTCGCGGACCGGGCCATGGTGCAGCTGTGCGTTCTGGGCTTCGTGATGTTCTTCGCCTGCTACGGACAGTTCGAGTCGGGTCTGGCGGCCTTCGCGGTCGAGGTCACCCGGATCTCGCCGGCGACGCTGGGCATCGCGCTCGCTGCGAACACCGCGGCCATCGTGCTGGCGCAGTTCGTCGTGCTGAAGCTGGTCGAGGGGCACCGGCGCAGCCGGGTCATCGCGCTCGTGGGTCTCATCTGGACCGTTGCGTGGGTGGCCGCGGGGGTCTCGGGTCTCATTCCGGGGGCGCACGGTGTGGCGACCGCGCTGCTGATCTCCACGTACGCGCTCTTCGGTATCGGCGAGTCGATGCTGTCGCCGACGGTGGCGCCGCTGGTGGCGGACCTGGCGCCGGCCAGGCTGGTCGGTCAGTACAACTCGGCGTTCGCGCTCGTGAAGCAGCTCGCGCTGGCGATCGGGCCGGCCGTGGGCGGTCTGATGGCCGGTGGCGGCCTGTACGTCGCGTACATCGCCATGGTGATCGCGTGCTCCCTGGGGATCACCGCCCTGGCGCTGCGGCTGGGCCGCCGGCTCACCCCGGCGCAGGACAACCCGCTGCTGGCGAAGGCGCAGCGCCGCGCCAAGGTGGCGGAGGAGCGTACGGCGGTCTCTGCCTGACGCACGTGTGCATATAAGAGGAGAGGGAGGGCCGCCTGTGGCGCCCTCCCTCTCTTTCGTCATCCCTGCGTCACCCGTGTCCCGCCGGCAAGGCGAATTCGCACCACACGGCCTTGCCGCCGCCCGGTGTGCGCCGTGAGCCCCAGGAGGAGGCGATCGTCGCGATGATCGAGATGCCGCGTCCCGCCTCGTCGGCGGGCTCGGCGCGGCGGCGCCGCGGGAGGTGGTCGTCGCCGTCGGTGACCTCGATGATCAGCCGGCGGTCGGTGCGGCGCAGGCGCAGCCGCATGGGGGGTGTGCCGTGCTGGAGGGAATTGGCGACGAGCTCGCTGGCGGCCAGGACGCCCAGGTCGCGCAGCTCGGTCGGGAAGCGCCAGCTGACGAGGACGCCGGAGGCGAAGGCGCGGGCCCGGGGTGCTGCTTCGATGCCGCCGAGGAGCTCCAGGGCGGCGTTGTGGAAGAGCTCCGCGTCGTGGCCGGTGCGGGCGGGGTGCTGGAGGACGAGGACGGCGACGTCGTCGTCGTGGTCGGCGGTCACGCCGAGGGCGCGGATCAGGCGGTCGCACATGACCTGGGGCGAGCCGGTGGCGCCGGCGAAGGCGCGCTCCAGGGCGGCGACGCCCTCGTCGATGTCCTCGGTGCGGCGCTCGACGAGGCCGTCGGTGTAGAGGACGGCGCTGGAGCCGGGGCCTAGCGGGATGGTGCCGGAGGTGTGCATCCAGCCGCCGGTGCCGAGGGGCGGGCCGGTGGGTTCGGCGGCGCGGCGGACGGTGCCGTCGGGGTCGCGGACGAGGATCGGGAGGTGGCCTGCGGAGGCGTAGACCAGGCGGCCCTCGTTGGGGTCGTGGACGGCGTAGATGCAGGTGGCGATCTGTGTGGCGTCGATTTCGCTGGCGAGGCCGTCGAGAAGCTGGAGGACCTCGTGGGGCGGCAGGTCGAGGCGGGCGTAGGCGCGTACGGCGGTGCGGAGCTGGCCCATGACGGCGGCGGCGCGCACTCCGCGGCCCATGACGTCGCCGATGACGAGGGCGGTGCGGCCGGCGCCGAGGGTGATGACGTCGTACCAGTCGCCGCCCACGGCGGTGTCCTTGCCGCCGGGCTGGTAGGTGGCGGCGACGCGCAGGTCGTCGGGTTGTTCGAGCTCTTGCGGGAGGAGGCTGCGCTGGAGGGTGACGGCGGCCTCGCGCTGGCGGCGCTCGCTGGCGCGCAGCCGTTCGGCGGCTTCGATCTGGTCGGTGACGTCCGCGGCGAAGACGAGGACGCCGGGCTGTTTGGCCTCGGTGGCGCCGACTTCGATCGGGGAGCAGGTGAAGGTGTAGTAGCCGCTGCGGGGGCGGCTGTCGGGCTCGGTGGCGGCGCTCTGGTGGGGGACGTCGGCCGTGGGGGCGGTGTCGCTCGCGGCGGGGGTGGCGGCCGGGGCGGCGGCGAGGTTCATCGCGGCGTTGACGTCGGCCGTGACGCGGCGGGACTTGACCGTGCGGGGCCTGCCGCTGCGCAGGACCTGGTCCATGAGGGGGAGCAGGCCGAGCTCGGTGAGCTCGGGGAGGGCTTCTCGGGCGGGGGCTCCGGGGCTGCGGGCGCCGAAGAGGGCGGCGTAGGCGTCGTTGACGTAGGCGATGCGGTGCTCGGGGCCGTAGACGACGGCGACGAGGGCCGGGACCTTGCCGAGGGTGTCGTGGACGGAGAGCCCGTCGAGGGTGGGGACGGGGCCGTCCGGTGCGGGGGCGGGGGCCGGGGCGGCCTCGGCCCGGGCGGCGGGCACGGAGCCGCCTGCCGCGGGCGCGGGCTGTGCGGGGGCGGCGGTGCGGTCCTTGCGGTCGGCGCGCGCCGCGGCTCGGCGCTGTGTGCCGGGGAGCCGGGCGCTCCAGCGGGTGAAGTTCACTGAGGATTACCTCGCGGAGTCGTTCCGGACCAGCTCGGCGACGTGGTGTGGCCGATCCGCGTGCCCGGCGCGGGGCCGCGGTCGTCGGTGCGGGGGACTGCCCCCGGGGGAATGCAGCAAACGTCCGAATCCTCGTGATTGTCACTCTTCGCAGGTACGAGCCCACCCATGGTCACACGACCAGTGTGGCCGACCGGACTGACATCCGTCAGACGTCGGCCTCTCTGGGGGAGTTCCCGGCTCCGCCACAGGGGCCGTGACCTGCTTCAACTCGCTTCCGGGTGACGTCCGGTGTCTGCGGCGAGTTCGAATTCGGCCCGGGGGTTTTCGAGCGAGCCGAGGGAGACGATCTCGCGTTTGAAGAGCCCGGTGAGGGTCCACTCGGCGAGGACGCGGGCCTTGCGGTTGAAGGTGGGGATCCGGCTGAGGTGGTAGGCGCGGTGCATGAACCAGGCGGGGTAGCCCTTGAGTTTCCTGCCGTAGACGTGGGCGACGCCCTTGTGGAGGCCCAGGGAGGCCACGGAGCCGACGTACTTGTGCCGGTAGTCCTGGAGCGGCTTGCCGCGCAGGGAGGCGAGGACGTTGTGGGCGAGGACCTTGGCCTGGCGGACGGCGTGCTGGGCGTTGGGGGCGCAGACGGTGGTGGCGGGGTCGTCCGCGGTGAGGTCGGGGACGGCCGCCGCGTCGCCGGCGCCCCAGGCGTGTTCGACGCCGTCCACGGTGAGGGCGGGGGTGCACTTGAGGCGGCCGCGGCCGTTGAGGGGGAGGTCGGTGGCGGCGAGGACCGGGTGGGCCTTGACTCCCGCCGTCCAGACGAGCGTTCGAGTGGGGAACCGGGAGCCGTCGCTGAGGACGGCGATGCGGTCCGCGCAGGAGTCCAGGCGGGTGTCGAGGCGGACGTCGATGTTGCGGCCGCGCAGCTCGCGCAGGGCGTAGGCGCCCATCTCCTCGCCGACCTCGGGGAGGATGCGTCCGGTGGCCTCGACCAGGACGAACTTCAGGTCGTCGGGTTCGAGGTTGTGGTAGTACCGGGCGGCGTAGCGGGCCATGTCCTCCAGTTCGGCGAGGGCTTCCACGCCCGCGTAGCCGCCGCCGACGAAGACGAAGGTGAGGGCCGCGTCGCGGACGGCGGGGTCGCGGGTGGAGGAGGCGATGTCCATCTGTTCGAGGACGTGGTTGCGCAGGCCGATGGCCTCCTCGACGGTCTTGAAGCCGATGCCGTAGTCGGCGAGGCCCGGCACGGGCAGCGTGCGGGAGACGGAGCCGGGCGCGAGGATCAGCTCGTCGTAGCGGATCTGCACGGCGCCGGTGCCCTCCTCGTGGGAGGCGAGGGTGGTGACGGCGGCGGTGCGCTTGGCGTGGTCGACGGACTTCACCTCGCCGATGACGACCTGGCACTTGTCGAGGGTGCGGCGCAGAGGGACGACGACGTGGCGGGGGGAGATGGAGCCGGCCGCGGCCTCGGGGAGGAAGGGCTGGTAGGTCATGTACGGCTCGGGGTCGACCACGATGACGGTCGCCTCGCCGCGCTTGAGCTTCCGCTGCAGCCGCAGGGCGGTGTACATCCCGACGTAGCCGCCGCCGACCACCAGAATGCGCGCCGGTTCCTTCGCCAAGGCCACTCCTCAGTCATCGAGCACAGCTCCCTCCCCATGACGCACCCCCGGCAGGAGTTTGTCCACAGGCCGTGCGAAATGTATGACCGGGCGGCGGAGCTGATCCCTCCATGGGGGCGCACCGGTTCGAAAGACAGGTGCGCAGGTCAGGGTGGCTGCGGTGGGGTTGCGGGGTGGTGCAGAATCATTGTGGAGGGGGCATGTACTCCAATCGGGGGTGCCCGGTGCGGAACTACCCCTTCTTTCTTGACCTGGGCTCAACTATGTTCGTACTCCGTCGGGGTGTCAGAGACGTGCCTCGGCAGTCAGGGCGGGGAGTCTCCGGGGGGAGACGTCATAACCGGGGGAACACATATGCATATTCAGGGCTCTCATTGGTCCACCGCTGTCGCGCCGTCGGAAGCGGGCGGTGGCCGCAGCACGCCTCTGCGCGTGGACGCCCAGCGCAATCTCGAGCACGTTCTGCGTGCGGCCCGCGAGGTCTTCGGCGAGCTGGGCTACGGGGCGCCGATGGAGGACGTGGCTCGCCGCGCCCGCGTCGGCGTGGGGACGGTCTACCGCCGCTTCCCCAGCAAGGACGTCCTCGTCCGGCGGATAGCCGAGGAGGAGACCGCTCGGCTGACCGAGCAGGCCCGCACCGCGCTGGGCCAGGAGGACGAGCCGTGGTCGGCGCTGTCGCGCTTCCTGCGCACGTCGGTGGCCTCGGGCGCCGGGCGGCTGCTGCCGCCGCAGGTGCTGCGGGTCGGCGTCGACGGGGAATCCGAGGAGATCGAGGCGCGGGTGCCGCAGCAGCGGCAGCCGGGCGCCACCGGTGGTCAGCTGCACGAGCTGCGGCTGGTCGAGCAGCGGACGACCACCTCCGCGGAGCGGCACGACGCGGGTGCGGCGGCGCTGCTCGAGGTCGTCGGCCGGCTCGTGGAGCGGGCGCGGGCGGCGGGTCAGCTGCGTCCGGACGTGACCGTGGCCGATGTGCTGCTGGTGATAGCGACGGCCGCGCCGTCGCTGCCGGATGCGGTGCAGCAGGCGGCGGCGTCCTCGCGACTGCTGGACATCCTGCTGGAGGGGCTGCGGTCCCGGCCTGCCGAGTAGGCCGTCGCCTGCCGCGTAGGCCTTCTGTGTGACGGGCGTGCCCGGTCCGGCTCTCCAAGCGGACCGGGCGCATCCGGAAACCCTTCCCCGTTCGGGTGACCTCCAGTGCGTCATGCAGCCGAAGTCACCCCGGACGGGTGGTTGATGCCCATGCCGAGCTGGTGGCGGGCGCCACTGTGCCACGCTTTGCCGGTGTTCGGGTTTGCCGGCATGTACAGGGGCCTGCGCTATGGGTGTTGACGGGCAGGAAGAACCGAGTGGGAGCGAGAAGGCGGACAGACCGTCCTTGCCCCGGCCCTCCGACGAGGGCGGTTCCGCACCGGCCGGGGAGCCGGCCGGCGGTGCCGGTCCGAGCGTGCCGCGGCAGCGCAGGCGCAAGCACCGCCGGACGGACGCCGCCGCCGATGCGCCCCTGACCGACACCCAGCTGGTGGCCCGGATGCGGGCCGGCGAGAGCGATGCCTACGAGGAGCTCTACCGCCGCCACGCCCCCGCGGTGCGCCGCTATGCGCGCACCTGCTGCCGCGACAACCACACCGCCGACGACCTCACCAACGAGGTCTTCGCGAGCACCCTGCAGGCCGTGCGGGGCGGGGCCGGGCCCGAATCGTCGGTGCGTGCCTATCTGATGACCACGGTGCGGCGGGTCGCTGCCACCTGGGGGAAGAGCGCCAAGCGCGAGCAGCTGGTCGAGGACTTCGCCGAGTTCGCCTCGTCGGCCGCGCGGCTGCCCGCCACGGAGGACGGGGAGGGGCTCGGGCCGGGCGCGGACGTCCTGGCCATGCAGGAGGCCGAGCACTCCCTCGCCGTGCAGGCGTTCCGCAGTCTGCCGCCGCGCTGGCAGACGGTGCTGTGGCACACCACTGTCGAGGAGGAGTCGCCGAGCGAGGTCGCGCCGCTGCTGGGGCTGACGGCCAATGCGACGGCGGTGCTGGCGCACCGGGCGCGCGAGGGCCTCAAGCAGGCGTACCTGCAGGCGCATGTGAGCACCTCACTGACGGCCGGCGGCGACTGCGCGCGCTTCGCGGACCGGCTCGGGGCGTACGCCCGGGGCGGGCTGCGGATGCGGGCCGAGCGGGGGCTGCGCAAGCACCTGGAGGACTGCGCCCGGTGCCGTACGGCGGCCATGGAGGTCGCCGACGTCAATGAGCGGCTGCGGGCGCTGCTGCCGGTGGCGGTCATCGGCTGGTTCGCCGCCGGATTCTCGGCCAAGGCTGCCGCGGGCTTCGGGATCGGTGCGGCCGGGGCGGGGACGGCCGCGGGGGCGGGGGTGGCCGCTGCGAGCGGAGGTTCGGCGGGGACCGGTGCGGGAGCGAGCTCGGGGGCCGGGGCGAGCGCGGGATCCGGGGCCGGGGCCGGATCCAGCACGGGCGCCGGGGCGGGCGGGGCTTCCGGTGGCGCGTCCGGCGGTGGTTCGGGTGGGGCCGCTGCGGGCGAGGGGCTGGGGGCACCCGCGAAGCTGGCCGTCGTCGGTGGCGTGGTGGCGGCGGCGGGTGCCGCCGTGGCGTACGCCCTGATGGGGCACTCCCCCGCGCCGGACCGGGCGCCGCAGGCCAAGGTCAGCGCCGCCCCGGTGACGCCTGCGCCCAGCGTGACGCCGGAGCCGACGCCGTCACCGCGTCACTCCCCCAGTCCCGCGCCGACGCCCTCGGCGACGCCGAAACCGACGCCGAAACCGACGCCGAGGGTGAAGGCGCCTGCATCGCCGCAGGTCGTCCGCGTCACCCCCGCGCCCGTTCCGCCCGTCCACGTCGCTGCGCCGAAGCCGCGCCCGAAGCCCTCGCCGCCGCCTTCCGCGCCCCCGGTCCGCAGGCCGTCGCCCTCGCCGTCCCCGTCACCCTCCCCCTCTCCCACGCCTTCGCCCCCTCCCCTGCCGCCCCGCGTCTACCAGCTGAACCAGCTCGTCTACGCGGGCGTGGGAGACGGCAGCGGGCCGGAGATCCGGCTGGGCGTGCGCAGCTGGCTGTGGCAGCGGTACGGCCTGCGGGTCGGCGGGGTCGCGTACGGGCACGGCGTGAGCGTGCACGCGCCCTCGGCCGTGACCGTCGGCCTCAACCGGCCCTGCACGGCCTTCGACGCTCTCGTGGGCGTCGACGACATGTCCATGGGGCTGGGAGCCGCGCGGTTCTCCGTCTACGGCGACGGGGTGCCTCTGTGGCGGTCCGGCGCGGTGCAGGGCGGGGAGGCGGCGGTGCCGGTGCACGTGCCGCTGTCGGGGTACCGCAGCGTCAGGCTGGTGGTGCATCCCCGGCGGGGCATGGGGATGGTGGCGGTGTCGGACTGGGCGCAGTCGCGGATCACTTGCGGGTAGCGGGTAGCGGGTGACATAGGCACGTTAGGCCGGTCGCGGTCAGCGGGTCGCTCGTCGCGGGAAGCCGGTGGCGGCTCCGTCCGCCGGGAACGGCCCGGGCCCCGTCCGCCGGAGACGGCTCCCTCCGCCGGAAGCGACCTCGTCCGGCGGAGACGGACGGCGCCGCCTCCCTCACAGCCCCGGCCCCCGTGCCACTCCGCCCGCCACCGCCCGCTGGCGCGGTGCCGCCGAGCCCGTCCAGCACGTGCCGCGGCGGGCCAGCAGCCGGCGCAGCCACACCTCGGTGGAGACGAGCTCCGCGAGGCCGTCCAGGGGCAGCGCACGGCCGTTCGCGGCCCCGTGCAGCGCCGCTCTGACGACCCGGGCCTCGACGAGCCCGGCGTCGGCGAGGAGCGGTGCGTCGAAGAGCTCCAGCAGGGGGCCGGCGGAGGCCCGTAGCCCCGCCCGTACGGCGGCGGCGTGGGCCGCGTGCGAGGTGGCGCCCCAACCGGGCGGGAGTTCGCGGACGCCGGCCCCGGCGAGGACGGCGCGCAGCACCGAGGCGCGCGCCCCCGGCTGAACCCGGAGCGCCTCGGGGAGGGCGCGGCAGGCCCGTACGACCTGGTTGTCGAGGAAGGGGGCGTGGAGGCGCTGGCTGCGGACCTCGGCGGCCTGTTCGAAGACGCGGTGGTCGGCGGCGTGCCGGGCCAGGGCGGCGGCCGCGCGGCGTTCGCCGGGGCGCTGTGCGAGCCCTTGGGGCCGGACGGCCGCGGCCTGCAGCCGGACCGATACCTCGGCCAGGGCTTCACCCGTGAGCCAGCGGGCGGCCGGGCCGGGCCGGCACCAGGTGAGCGCGGCGAGGGAGGCGTCGACGGCCCCGCCCACTCCGGCGGGGAGGGCCGGGCCCGGTGTGTCGTCGACGACGGGGAAGGCCGTGGCCCGTAGCTGCCCGGCGGCCGCCTCCAGGCCTTCCCGGTAGGACGTACGGGCCAGCCGGCGGGCCGCCCGGTAGACGGTGAAGGGGATGAAGAGGGTCTGCGCGGAGGCCCTGTCGGCGCGGGCGAGCGCGGAGACGGGCCGCAGCAGGTGGCGCCGGCGGCGGTCCATCAGGAGGTCGGCCAGGCGCGCCGGGTGGGCGTCGAGGACCTGGCGGGCGCCGTGCCCGACGAGGTGGTCCGCGCCGCCCGCGGCCAGCCGGTGGCGGTGGCGCTCGGCGGTGACGAGCGCGGGGCCCGGCTCGTCGGTCAGGGGCCCGCCGGCCAGGTCCGCGTAGGGCAGGGCCTCCTCGCCCGCGGCGACGACGATGTGCCGCAGGCGGGGGTTGGCCGCGATGGCGTGGGCCCGTTCGAGCTCGGCCTCGCGGACGCGGTTGTCGTCGGTGACGAGGTCGTTGAAGGTGACGGCGAGCAGCCGTTCGCCGCCGCCGGTGCCGTGACCCAGGGGCGTGCCGGGCATCCCGGGCAGGCCTGCGGCGAGCAGCGCCAGGGTGGCGGAGGCGCTGCCGCCGGAGAGGTCGGCGCCGATGCCGGGGGCGGGGCCGCCGCGGGCGGCGCGGCGGTGGGCGGGGCCCATGCCGGGCACGGGGCCGGGGTCGAGGCCGCCGAGACCGTGGTCGGGGGCGTGCCGGGGGGCGGCGAGCCTGGTGCGTACGGCCTCGACGAGCGCGCTTCTTATGCCTTCGACGGCCTTCTCGGGCTGGAGCTGGGGGGCGGAGACGGCCAGCGACGCCGTCGGTTCGTAGCCGATGATGTCGCGCGTGCCGTCGCGCAGCACGAGGGCGTGCCCGGGCGGGACGCGCCGTACGCCCTTGTAGGGCGTGCCGTCGCCGAGGGCCTCCGGGGAGTCCGGGCAGGCGAGGAGGGCGGCGAGGTGACCGATGTCGAGCTGGGCCTCGATGAGGTCGGCGAGGGGCAGGGCAGCGGTGGCGTAGGCGGTGCCGCCGGCCCAGGCGGTGTGGAAGACGGGGCGGGCGCCCGCCAGGTCGCCGACGACCGTGGTGCGGCGGCCCACCTGGGCGACGGCGGTGTAGCTGCCGGGCCAGGCCGTGAGGTGCCGCAGGGCGCCTCCGCGGGCGGCGACGAGCCCGACGCGCAGCTGCTCGTCGCCGGCGCCGCAGCGGCCAAGGACGGCGAGGCGGGTGAGGGGGTCCAGCTGGACGACGCGGACCTCGTCGGGGCGCCAGTCGCCCACGGCCCACAAGGGGGCCGGGTCGCCCCACAGGAGCTGGGCGCCGACGGGGTGGACGGTGGGGGCTTCGAAGCCGTCGCGGCTTCCGTAACCGGGGCCGGCGCTGCCGTATCCGGCACCATTGCTGCCGTAGCCGACGCCGTTGCGGGCGTAACCGGCATCGTTGCGGGCGTAACCGGCGTCGCTGCCACCGTAGTTGTCGTGCGACGGGGCCCGTTGCTGCCCGGTCCCCGCGGTGGTGCTGCTCCACCCCACCACCCAGCGCATTCCGCCTCCACAGGCTGTGGACAACCGACGTGGACAACCGACCGAGCACCAGCTGGACGGCCATCAAGCGCTGCCATCCGCAGTCATCATGCACAGGAGGTCGCCGGTTGCCACAACGAGACCACCACGAAAGAGGCAACCCATTGGTCGCGCCTTTCACCCCAACTTGCTTGATTGCGGGGCGAAGTGGCACTCCGGTCGGCCGTGCACACGCAACCGTCATGCTGTCATGCACAGAGGCGGGAGACGCCCCACGCGCGCGTGCGGCGCGCCAAGTGACCGCTATGGGGCGGCGGTCGGACTCCACGGACCCACGGGCCCACAGACCCACGGACCCACGGACCCACGGACCCGTCGCAGGGCTGCCGGCCTGCCGGGCTGCCGGCCGCAGCGGGGCGGCCTACCCGAGGACGGGATCCGGCCAAACTCGGGGCAGCGGCTGCACGGGGGCGCACTCGCCCAGTGCTTCGACCCGCACGTCACGGTCCGGGAGGCGGTCAGCCGCCTCCCGGACCGGTCCGCCGCCCGCGGGGAATGAGGCGGCGGCTTCCCCCAGCCCACTGGATCCAGGCAGCGGGCCAACCCACGCGACTCCCATGGAAGCGTTCACCGGATGGCGCGGACAGAGCGCACGGCGGGCGCACAGCCACACACAACCGGAGCACGTGCCCCTCGATGCACGTCCGCACGGACCAGAATCTCGCCATCCGGGACACCACCTCTTAACGGTCGGGATGCGGGGAACTACGCTGGGTTTACGAATGCCCCGCGCCTATGCCGGGGCGGGCGTCGCGTCGTCGAGGGGTGCGCATGTCCAGGGAGCCACGCGGGCCGAACGAGAAGCTCGGCACCGTCCTCGCCCTCGCCGGGATCAGCAACGCCGGTCTCGCGCGCAGGGTCAACGACCTCGGTGCGCAGCGCGGATTGACGCTTCGCTATGACAAGACGTCCGTCGCGCGCTGGGTCTCCAAGGGCATGGTGCCCCAGGGAGCGGCGCCCCATCTGATCGCCGCGGCCATCGCCGGCAAGCTCGGACGCCCGGTCCCGCTGCACGAGATCGGCCTCGCGGATGCGGATCCGGCCCCGGAGGTCGGGCTCTCCTTTCCGCGCGATGTCGGCCAGGCCGTGCGGTCCGCGACGGAGCTGTACAGGCTGGATCTCGCCGGTCGGCGAGGGGGTGGCGGCATCTGGCAGAGCCTGGCCGGATCCTTCTCCGTCAGCGCCTACGCCACGCCCGCCTCCAGGTGGCTGATAACCCCCGCCGACAGTTCGGTGGCGCGCGAGGCCCACACGGCGGCCGGGGAGGCCGAGGGCGCGGGCGGCCCGGAGGGTGCCATACCGCAGCGCGTGGGCCACAGTGACGTCAGCAAGCTGCGGGAGGCCGCGGAGGACGCGCGCCGCTGGGACTCCAAGTACGGCGGGGGCGACTGGCGTTCGTCGATGGTCCCCGAGTGCCTGCGGGTCGACGCGGCGCCCCTGCTGCTCGGTTCGTACAGCGACGAGGTGGGCCGTTCGCTGTTCGGCGCCACCGCGGAGCTGACCCGGCTGGCCGGGTGGATGGCCTTCGACACCGGCCAGCAGGAGGCCGCGCAGCGCTACTACATCCAGGCCCTGCGGCTCGCCCGCGCGGCCGCCGACGTGCCGCTGGGCGGCTACGTGCTGGCCTCGATGAGCCTGCAGGCCACCTACCGCGGCTTCGCCGACGAGGGCGTCGACCTGGCGCAGGCCGCCCTCGAGCGCAACCGCGGCCTGGCCACCGCCCGCACCATGAGCTTCTTCCGCCTGGTCGAGGCGCGGGCCCAGGCGAAGGCCGGGGACGCACCGGCGTGCGGTGCCGCGCTGAAGGCCGCCGAGGGGTGGCTGGAGCGGGCGCGCACGGGCGATCCGGACCCGTCGTGGCTGGACTTCTACAGCCACGAGCGGTTCGCGGCGGATGCCGCCGAGTGCTACCGCGACCTGCGCATGCCACGGCAGGTGCAGCGCTTCACCGAGCAGGCGCTGGCCCGGCCGACGGAGGAGTTCGTCCGCTCGCACGGGCTGCGGCTCGTGGTGTCCGCGGTCGCCGAGCTGGAGTCCGGCAACCTGGACGCGGCCTGCGCGGCCGGCACGCGGGCCGTGGAGGTGGCGGGCCGGATCTCCTCGGCGCGCACGACGGAGTACGTCCGCGATCTGCTGCACCGGCTGGAGCCGTACGGGGACGAGCCGCGGGTGATGGAGCTGCGGGAGCGGGCGCGGCCGCTGCTGGTGTCGCTGGCGTGAGGGGTGTCGCGGCGTGATCCGTACCGGCAGCGTGATCCGTACGGGCACCGGGATCTGTACGGCCGACGTGAGCGCGCGTGATCCGTACCGCCGACGTGAGCGCGTGATCCGTACCGCTGCCTGCCGTGAGCGCGTGTGATCCGCGAGCGTGTGTGATCACTTCCCCGTGTGATCACTTCCCTGGGCTCCCCTGCCTGACCTGGGTTTCGACCGGTTGTCAGTGGCGCAGGTCATGATGGGGGCGTGGGTGAGGCGCCGAGGGGAACCGGCTGCCCGGTCGCGGGTGTGCCGGCAGGCGCGGGGAGGTGACGTGGTGAGGGCGTACGACTGCGATGTACTGGTGGTCGGCGGCGGCATCGTGGGCTTGTCGACGGCCTTTGCGATCACGCGCGCCCGGCCGGGTACGAGCGTCGTGGTGCTGGAGAAGGAGCCGGGTCCCGCGCTCCACCAGACCGGGCGCAACAGCGGGGTGATCCACAGCGGGATCTACTACCGCCCGGGTTCGTTCAAGGCGCGGTTCGCGGTGCGGGGCGCGGCGGAGATGGTGAAGTTCTGCGCCGAGCACGGCCTGCCGCACGAGATCACCGGCAAGCTGATCGTGGCCACGGACCACGCGGAGCTGCCCCGCCTGCACGCCCTGGTCCAGCGCGGCCGGGAGAACGGCGTGCCGGTGCGCGAGCTGGGCCCCGCCCAGATGGGCGAGTACGAGCCGCACGTGCGCGGCACGGGGGCCATCCACGTCGGTTCGACGGGGGTGTGCGACTACGGCGCGGTGGCGCGCTGCCTGGCCCGTCTGGCGGAGGACGCGGGGGCCTCCGTGCGGTACGGGGCGCAGGTGCAGGTGATCGGGCGGCGTGGTGCGGCGGTCGCGGTGCGCACGGGGCTGGGCGAGGTGCTGCGCGCCCGCGCGCTGGTCAATTGCGCGGGGCTGCACAGCGACCGCGTGGCGCGGCTGGCGGGCGATGATCCCGGCGTGCGGATCGTCCCGTTCCGCGGGGAGTACTTCGAGCTGGCCCCGGGGCGTACGGATCTGGTGCGCGGCCTGGTCTATCCGGTGCCGGACCCGGCCTTCCCGTTCCTGGGCGTCCATCTCACGCGCGGCATCGACGGCACGGTCCACCTGGGGCCGAATGCGGTCCCGGCCCTCGCCCGCGAGGGGTACGGCCGCATGACGCTGCGTCCCGGCGAGCTCGCCGGGACGGTGGCCTGGCCGGGCTCCTGGCAGCTCGCCCGCCGCCACTGGCGGTACGGGGCGGGGGAGGTCCGTCGCTCGCTGTCCAAGCGCGCCTTCACGGAGGCGGCCCGCCGGCTGCTGCCGGAGGTGACGGCGGAGGATCTGATACCGGCCCCGTCGGGCGTACGGGCGCAGGCTGTGCTGCGGGACGGCACGCTCGTGGACGACTTCCTGTTCGCGGAGTCGCCGCGGATGGTGCACGTGCTGAACGCACCGTCCCCGGCGGCGACGGCGGCGCTGCCGATCGGGCGGGAGGTGGCCAGGAGGGCGCTGAGGGCAATGGAAGCGACCTGACCTGCAGAAATCGTGACCCCATGGCCAGTTTCGACACGCCCGTAGAATTGAAGGACTGTGTCCGAGAACCACGCTTCCCCCTCAGCCCCCGTGACCGCCGACGAGCAGGCCGGTGCTCCGGCCGCCGAAGCAGCCGTCGCTTCTGCGGCCGCTGCGCAGCCCGCGCGCGGCCGTCG
Organism: Streptomyces roseifaciens; assembly: GCF_001445655.1. Lineage (NCBI taxonomy): Bacteria > Bacillati > Actinomycetota > Actinomycetes > Kitasatosporales > Streptomycetaceae > Streptomyces > Streptomyces roseifaciens. Next base: position 121,480 of record NZ_LNBE01000005.1, on the reverse strand, counting down.
CGAGCCGATGTTCCCCGACGGTCCGGCGCCGGACCCGGCGGGCTCGCACCACGAGCGGCGCATCCGCTCGTTCCAGCCGCGCCGCAGCCGGGTCACGACCGGCCAGGGCGAGTCCCTGCGCCGTCTGTGGCCCAAGTGGGGCCTGGACATCGACGGCCTGAGCAAGCTGGATCTCGGTGAGCTCTTCGGCGACCCCGAGCTGCCCGTCGTGCTGGAGATCGGCTTCGGCATGGGCGAGGCCACGGCCAAGATGGCTGCGGCCGACCCGGGCACCGGCATCCTCGCCTGCGACGTGCACACCCCCGGGCAGGGCAATCTGCTCGGCCTCGCCGAGCGGAACGGCCTGACCAACGTCCGGGTCGCCAACGGCGACGCGATCATCCTGCTGCGCGAGATGCTCGTCCCGGACTCCCTCGCCGGCCTGCGCGTGTACTTCCCGGACCCGTGGCCCAAGAAGCGGCACCACAAGCGCCGGCTGATCCAGCCGGAGTTCCTGGCGCTGGCGGCCACGCGCCTGGCCCCGGGCGCCCTCCTGCACTGCGCGACGGACTGGGAGCCGTATGCGGAGCAGATGCTGGAGGTGCTCTCCGCGGCACCGGACTTCGAGAACACCCAGGCCGACGGCGGCTTCGCGCCGCGGCCGGAGTTCCGTCCGCTGACGCGCTTCGAGGGACAGGGCCTGGACAAGGGGCACGTGGTCCACGACCTGCTGTTCCGCCGCAAGGCACACTGACGCACCGACGCACGTCGGCAGATGCACGCCGGCAGGTACACGTCGGCAGGTGAGGGTGGGGAGTACCGGCCCGGCCCCCGGAGGACCGGCCCCCCCCGGAATACCGGAGCCGCCCCGGCGTCCCTTGGTTAGGGTCATCGGGTGCATGAGTCCCCACCCCACCAGCAGCCGACGGCCGGGCCGGTGCCCGCCTACGCGCAGCAGCCGAACTTCTCCGCGATGCCCGCCCCCGCGGGCTGGCGCTACAAGCCGCGCCGCGCCCTGTGGGACAACAAGGCGGTGCGCGCCGGCGCGCTGATCCTGCTCCTGGCCCTGTGCGGCTTGGTCATCCTCGCCCTGGTGCGGGAACAGACGGGCACCGAGGGGTTCCTGGTGGGGCTCGGCCTCGCCGTACTGCCCGTGCCCCTGCTGGTGGCGGCGTTCCGCTGGATGGACCGGGTCGAGCCCAAGCCCTGGCGGAACCTGGTCTTCGCCTTCGCGTGGGGCGCGTGCGCGGCCACCCTGATGGCCATCATCGCGAACGGTTACGCCACGGAGTGGCTGGTCAGCTCCGTCGACCTCGCGCAGCGCCCGGAGGCCGACAAGTGGGGGGCGACGTTCGTCGCGCCCGTGGTTGAGGAGACCGGCAAGGCGGCCGCGGTCCTCCTGCTCTTCCTCTTCCGCCGCCGGGACTTCAACAACACCGTCGACGGCGTGGTGATCGCAGGCATCACCGCCACGGGCTTCGCGTTCACCGAGAACATCCTCTACCTGGGCAACGCCTTCGCCACCGATCAGAGCTTCGGCCGCGACGGGGTGCCGGCGGCCACGGCGGCGACGTTCTTCATGCGGGTCCTGATGTCGCCGTTCGCGCACCCGCTCTTCACCACGATGACGGGCCTGGGCTTCGGCATCGCGGCGACCCTCGCCCCGCGCCGCAAGGTCACCCGCATCCTCATCCCCTTCGCGGGCCTGCTCACGGCGATGGTCCTGCACGCGGTCTGGAACGGCTCGGCCAGCCTGTCGCCCCTGGCCTTCCTCGCGGTCTACGCCCTGTTCATGGTCCCCGTCTTCGGCGTCCTGACCTGGCTCGCGATCTGGTCCCGCCAGAACGAGCTGCGCACCATCCGCACCTTCCTCCCGGCCTACCAGGCCGCGGGCTGGCTCACCCCGCCCGAGCCCCTCGCCCTCTCCTCGATGCGCGCCCGGGGCATAGCCCGCGACGTCGCCCGCCGCACCGGCGGCCCGGCAGCGGCCCGCACCGTCGCCGAGTACATCTCCTTCGCCACGTCCCTGGCCTTCCTCCGCCAACGAGCCCACAGGGGCACGGCGGGCCCGGACTTCACCGCCAGAGAACAGGAACTCCTCCACCACCTCTGGCACCGCAAACACATAGCCCAACCAGCCCTGACCCAGGCTTCGGCAACCATCCCGCGGCCGTTCGTGGCCCCGCCCCAAATGTGGCCACCGTCCACGCCGGGGCCGGGGTGGCCACAGTTTCCAGGTCAGCAGCGCTGAACATACCTAGGAGCGTGAAGAGTGTCTGAAAGCGAGATCGGTTCCGGTTCTGCTCCCAGCCTTTCAGAGGTACTTGCTTCTCTGCGGGCTAAATGGGAGTTGGGGAAACAGAACGGGCCGGACGACGCCCGTCGTCATCTCGAGGCGATTGGCCGTGCAGCTACCCAACGCAGCGCGGCTGACGACACCAGAGTCGGGCTCGAGAGCACCCTCTACGAGCTCCTTGCAGCCAACGGTGTCGCCCGGGAGGTGACAGCACTCCTTGCTGAATACTTTCCGAACGACCCATGGGAGCCACTCCTACTCACTGCAGGCCTGCTAGAGAAGCCGTTCGACGGCTTCGGCCATCCGCCCTATGTTCCCGTAGGGATGGGCTTCCCAAACCGTCGAGCCCTACGTGCCGCTGGGGTTCACGCGCACCTGCAAGGTGGCATTTGGGGAAAGGCAAGCGAAGAGGCGAAGTCCATCGTCGTTTCGGGCGGGTACGAGGACGACGAAGACTACGGTGACGAAATTATCTACACCGGGCAGGGCGGCCAAGACCAGGCCACCAAGCGCCAGGTCAAAGACCAAGTCCTGACACTCGGAAACGCAGCACTCGTCAACAGCATTGCCACAGGCAGACCGGTCCGCGTCATCCGCGGATCCAGCGGTGACCGAGAACACTCACCATCAGAGGGGCTGCGGTACGACGGGCTCTACCGCGTCGAGAAACACTGGTCGCAGCGTGGAACGTCCGGGTCCTTGGTGTGGAGATATCAGCTGCGCGCCGTTGCCTCCCCTGACTCCATCGACCGTAACGCGGCCATAAACGCGGCAAAGTTCTCCCGTTCGCCCCGGAAAACACCCGCTACTGCACCCGCCCTTGGATCCCAGCCCACCGGGAATGACACCCCAGACCGCAAGAAGGGTGAAACGCAGCGCATCATCAGAAGCACTGCCGTCGCCAACTGGGTGAAGAAGATACACAACCACACGTGCCAGGTCTGCGGAACTCGCATCGAGACCCCCACGGGCGCCTATGCGGAGGCCGCTCACGTACGCCCACTCGGCCGTCCGCACAACGGACCAGACACAACCGATAACGTGCTGTGTCTCTGCCCGAATCACCACGTGGAATTCGACTTTGGGATGATAATCATCAATGCAGATGGCACGGTCGCTGAGCGCGGATCCCAGCAGCATGGCTATAAGTTGCGTCAGCACCCCGAACACCCCATAAACGCCGAGCACCTCAAGCACCACCGCGATCACCACGAGTCGCAGAAGGCCCCGGGCACGGACTAATCGTCGGTGAGCCGCACCCCTTGCGCCGCCCCTGCTTCGTAGCGCGTCTGCGCGCGGTCCAGGGCCGTGTCCGGGTCGGTGCCATGGGCTCTGAGCCAGTGGAGGAGGTCGACGATGAGGTCGGTCGCAGCCTCCTCGGACGCGGCTCGGTGGAGTGGAGAGTGGGCTCTTCCCCAGGCAGGCCCCCGGCCGTAGAGCGTGAGGACGGCCTCGGCACCGACCACTCGAAGATCCGCCGGGTGGGCCTCCGTGGCGGGAAGGCCCGTAGCAAGCTCGCACCAGGACGTCTTCCCGTGGTCTTGAGAAGCCACGCCCCAGCGAACGGCCAGCTTCTCGGCAAGGCTCCGGCCACGCCGCTGCTCCTGTGGAGCGAGTCGGTGCGGGCCGGGGTCTCGGACTTCGATCCGGACACACGCCCCCTCCAGGGAGACCGTCACCCATGTCGGCGTTCCCACGCCGACATGGGTGATCACGTTGGTGACCAACTCCGCCATGCATAGCTGAGCAGGGCCTACAAGGTCGGGCAGTCCCCAGAGCTTCAAGGGGCCTTGGAGAGTCCGGCAGAGCTGGTCGACCCTCTCCGGAACCGCCAGGAACGGCACCTGCCAGAGCTCCACCGGCCTACAGCGCTTGATGTCCATGCCTGGTCGCACCCCTCCTAGCCCTTCTGAACGGCGCCAAGCCGCCGCTGCTGAGACGAGGATGACACTGTGCAGATCCCGCCATGCAATATGCAGCGCAGGATTCCCCCCATCGGGTGATTGGCCAGGTTGGGAGCTTCGGCTGGACTGAACACCCCTCAGGTCTCAGGAGGTTGAAGTGACAGGATCGCCAACCGCTCGCCGTCGCCGACTGGCCATCGAGCTCAAGAAGCTGCGCGAGGACCATGAACTGACGTGCAACGAAGTAGGTGCGGCTCTGCACTGGAGCGGTTCGAAGGTCAACCGGCTGGAGACTGGCAGCGGGAGGGTGCAGCCATCCGACATCGGCGCCTTGTGCCGCTTCTACGGCACCACCGACGAACTGCGCGAGTTCCTCATGCAGCTGGCCAAGGACTCCAAACTCCGAGGCTGGTGGCACGCTCACGGCGCAGCGGTTCCACCATGGTTCTCCGTGTACATCGGGCTGGAACAGGGCGCATCAAGCTTGCGCCAGTACCAGTGCGAGTTCGTGCCTGGGCTCATGCAGACGCCCGCCTACACGGCCGAGCTACATCGGGCGTCTTCCCAGCTTGAGGGGGAAGAACTCGAGCGCCACGTGAATGTCCGTATGGAGCGCCAGGCGATCCTCCGCCGCGCGAACCCGCCGGACCTCTGGGCCATCGTGCACGAGAGCGTGCTACGCCACATCGTGGGCGACAAGGCCCTGATGTGTGCGCAACTCGAATATATGCTCGCTACAAGCCAGCTGAAGAACGTGACGCTGCAGGTTCTGCCCTTCGACGCAGGGTCCTACCCTGCGACGGGAGCGTTCACGATCCTTGGCTTCCCTGAGCAGGCCGATCCAGATGTCGTCTACCGAGACGGATTGACCGATGCGTTCTACCTGGAATCTCCCGATGACGTCGGCCAGTACGTGAAGGCATTCGACAGCATGCGGGCCATCGCTGCGAGCCCGCCGCAGTCAGCTGCACTGATCAAGCGCGCCCTAGAGGAGTACTCCTGATGAGCAGAACGCCACCTGCCATAGGCACCCAGACAGGTTGGTTCAAGAGCAGCTACAGCAACGGCACGGGGGGCGAGTGCCTGGAGGCCGCCTTCACTGCCGACGGGACCGCAGTCATCCGTGATTCGAAGCAGGCGGTGGGGGCAGTTCTCGCCTTCTCTTACGCCGCCTGGGGTGGATTTGTCGTAGGCATAAGGGGCGGCAAGCTCGACTGAGCATCAACCTGCGACCCGAAGCTCGGGGCACGGCGGTGGCCCATGCCCTCCCGTCGACGGCACCAGGAGATTTGCACCTCCGAGATTCGGGAGTCGGGATTCGAGCGGTCCATGTGAGGAATGGGTGGTGAGGCTTACCCACCCTCCCGCCCAGCTCGCGTGGGCGTGCGCGTAAGCACACCTGTTGACTTTGTGCAACCGAGTCGCCACGCCTCGCTGTCGGCGTGTAGCGTGCGCCACAACGAACAACCCCGGCACCGGTGCTACCAACACCAGGCCGGGGTTTGACCACCAAGATCACAGGACTGATCCCGTGGCTGTCGCCAACCTTATCGCTCCCCCCATGGCCGCGTCCGGATACGGCAAGCGGACCGCACCCGATCAAGCCCCGCGCGGCCGGGGCGACTTCGCTCACCTCCCCGCCCGCGAGGCGTCCATCGCCGCTCACATCGACCGGCTTCCCGACGGCGCCGCCGTCGACATCAAGACCCTCGCCAAGGAGCTCCCCGCCTACGGGCAGCAAGCCGTGGCCTCCGCCCTCAAGGTCCTGTCCGCGGCCGGCCACCTGCGCCGTATCAGGGAAGTCGTCGGCGAAGGCCATACGCAGTGGGTGTCCCGCTCGTACTTCTCCCGGACCGCGCGGGACGACGCCTGGTGGGAGGCCTTCCTCGCTCGTACGTCCGGGCAGGGCGCGCCTTCGTCGGCCGCCTCCTCGCCCCCTGGGCCAGAGAGTGAGAAGGCGCGAAACGAGTGCTCCCCCGCCTACATCGCCCTGGCGACCCTCGGCTGTTCCGACCCCCGTCTGACGCTCTCCGCCGCCGAGTGCTCCGCCCTCGAAGGCCTCGCCGCCGAGTGGTTCGCGCGCGGCGTCACGCCGTTGGAATTCGCGCGGATCCTCACGACCGGGCTCCCTGACGTCATCCACTGCCCAGGGGCATTCACCCGCAAGAGGCTCATCGACAGGCTGCCGCCTGAGCCTTTCCAGGTCCCGTACGGGGTGGCCTCGGCACCCCACCGCGTCATGGAGTGCACCGGTTGCGGCGTCCCCGGCCGCCCCGAAGCCCTGTCCGGCGGCCTGTGCCGCCCCTGTCGCGGTGACGTGCCGTCCTCGGACCCGCTGGGCGAGGTACAAGCTGCCGTCCGCAGTCACGTCTCCCAGTTGCGCGCTCTGGCACGGGCACGGCGCTGACCAGCATCTACGCATGGGGCGCCAGTGGCAGGTGCCCTGTCGTCCGTCGCATCGTTGTGGTGCGGGTCAGAGCAGGCCGGCGCCTCCGTTCAGTCACCGCTGGCCATCACCATGGCCAGCAACCGCCCTCGGCAGGACGGGTCTCAACCCAGGGCCGGGGCGGATGGCGCTGCACACGCTAGGGACAGGGGAACGTCGGCATCAATGAGATTGCAGGCGATTGCAAGGCGATCACCCTTCGAGGACGCCGATGGCAGCTGCGACCAGTGCTCGGGCCTCACTTCCGTGGACCGCCATCTTGGACAGTTCGGCGAACGCCCGTGCGTATGTGACGACATCGCTCGGTTGTGTGACGGTGACCTTGGCTGTCAGCAGCTCCACGTGGACCCGTTGATCATCGAACATGGTGAACGTTTCCTGCCCCCACATACGCCGAGGAGCCGCGCGCGGGATGATCCCCAACGAGACGGACGGCAACGGCATGACGGACAGCAGGTAGCCCAGCTGGGCGGACATGGCCCGGGCGTCGCCGTAGCGGTAGTAGAGAACGTCCTCTTCCATGAGCAGAGCGAAGCTGTGGCCGCCTTCCCGGATCACGTGGGAGCGCGCGACGCGTGCTGACGCGGCCTCGGCTGAATCGTCCGGCAGCTGGCGGAAGCCGGCGATCGTGGCAAGCAGGGCGCGGGCGTACTCCTCGGTCTGGAGCACGCCGGGGACGACTCTGGAGGAGTAGACGCGGAAGTGTCGTGTCCGTTCATACAGAGGGACGTACGACTCTTGGAGTCTGCGCAGTCCCGTGCGCTGGAGGCGTCGCCACTGGACGTACATGGACTCGGCGGTATGGCTCGCGGCGATCAGATCGGCTGCCTGGTCTTCGGCACCACAGGCGCGGCACCACGCCCGGATGTCGTCGTCCGAGGGCCCGGTCCTCGCGTTCTCCAACCGGGAGGACTTGGCCGGGTGCCAATCGCACCGGGCGGCCACGTCGCGGCCTGACAGCCCCGCGTCCAGGCGCAGCTCCCGCAGGCGCGCTGCCAGCGCTTCACGGGCCGCTTGAGCACTGGACGACGGGGATGAGGACATGAGCTGTGGTCCGGCGGTTAGCCGATCAGACCTTGAAGCTGTCGTGCGGGACGCCGCGCGCCCACACTGTCTCGAATGCCGAGGCGCAGAGCCGCACCACTGCGGCCTCATCGGCCACTTCGGGGCCGGCGGATGCGCCGTCACCGGTGAAGTGGTTGAACCGCACTACCCGCTCGTCGAACAGCCAGAAGTCGTTACCGGGCAAGGCGATATCCGAAGCCTGCCGCCTGGGCAGCCAGCGGATCTCTTCGCCAGCTTCGATATTCAGCCCCGTTCCCGCATGCTCGAAACGGATGTACTCGGAGACAGGTTCCGAGACGATTCGGGCACGACGTACGGCCACGCCGCGTCCGACCGTTTCCCGTACAAGATCCAGCCAAGCGCGGCGTCGGCCCGTCCGGTCGTGTCGGCTGCTGTCGTCCCCGGCCTTCCATGCCTCGAACTCTGCCGCCTCCGGTGCGATCCCGTACGTGTCCCGCATCTCCAGATGAACGGCCGAGTGCCGGCAGCCGGCCATCATTTCAGCGAAGCTCGGTACGCTCTGCGGCATCGCACGCCTTCCGGATGAGCGGCACCATGCGTGCCGGGATACGAACGACAGCCTCGGTCTCCGGGATATGGCCGACCATCAGGCACTCCTTCTCGGTCGCCTCGTCGGCCCTCCACCCCTGAAATACAAGGTCGGCTGTCCGGTCGTCCACCCACACCGTGGGGCACTCGTCGCCATCGGTGTTGGGATCCTTGCCGAAGAAGACTAGGGACATGATCGCCTCCGCTGCCCAGTGGATTGCGCACCGCTGCAAGACGATTGACCTCATCAGTGATCACGTCAAGAGGGCCTCTACAGCCCCCGCCCAACCGGTCCCTACCCAGGCTCATGGCTTCGACGACGGCACGCGGGTTCGCCGCTGCGCCCGGTTGTGAAGTTAGCTTTGGGCGAGGTCGTTGTCCTTTGATGCGGAGGTGTGGGATGGCTCAGGTTCCTACTGCTGTTGTTGCTGCTGGTGGGCTTGTCGGTGGGTATGGCGTTGCTCGGTGGACCAAGAAGCGGCCGCTCGGTGGGGCGGCGCTGGCTGTGGCCGGTGGGGTGGCTGCCCGGCAGTGGGCCGGGAAGGTCGGGGCGCCCAAGGCTGCTGCGCTGACCGGGCTGTACGTTGCCGCGTTTGCCGGGTCGCATCCGCTTGCCAAGAAGGTCGGGGCCTGGCCGGCCGTGTTCGGGGTCGCCGGGGCCGTGGCCCTGGCCTCTTGGGTGGCCGAGAGCCGGGCTTGAGGGAAGGGCTTCGAGCGGTGTTCTTCCGCTCGAAGCCCTCCGCCTTGATTACGCCGACGCTTCCGTCAGGCGCTTCAGTTCCGCGTCCGTCAGCTTCAGGTCCACCACCGCCAGCAGCGGCTTGAGCTGCTGCACCGTGCGGGCGCTGGCCAAGGGGGTCGCCACGGTGGGCTGAGCCGCCAGCCAGGCCAGGGCGACCGTGGCGAGCTCGGCCTCGTGGGCCGCTGCCACCTCGTCCAGGGCCGTCAGGACGCGGCGGCCGCGGTCCGTTTGCAGGTACTCCGCGGCGCCCTCCGCCCGGGCGCTGTCCACCGTCGTGCCCGGGCGGTACTTGCCCGTGAGGAAACCCTTGGCCAGGGCGAAGTACGGGACGGCCGCCAGGCCGTGCTTCTCCGCCACCGCCGCCAGGTCGCCCTCGTAGGTGTCGCGCGACACCAGGTTGTAGTGGGGCTGGATCGCCACGTACTTCGCCAGGCCCGATGCCTCCGAGAACTCCAGCGACTCCTGCAGGCGCTCCGGCGTGATGTTCGAGGCCGCTATCTCGCGGACCTTGCCCTCCTTCACCAGCGCGTCGAGAGCGGTGATGAACTCCTCCACCGGTACCGACGGGTCGTCGTAGTGCGTGTAGTAGAGGTCGATGTAGTCGGTGCGCAGGCGGCGGAGGGATTCCTCCACGCCCGCCTTGATCACCGATGCACGCAGGCCCCGCGGCTCCGGGACGCCCGCGCCGACCTTCGTGGCGAGGACGATGTCGGCACGGTTGCCGCGCGAGGCGAACCAATTGCCGATGACGGTCTCCGACTCGCCGCCCTCGTTGCCCGGGACCCAGGCCGAGTAGACGTCGGCGGTGTCGATGAAATTGCCGCCCGCCGCCGCGTACGCGTCGAGGACGGCGAAGGATTCCGCCTCGTCCGCTGTCCACCCGAAGACATTGCCGCCGAGCGCCAACGGGTGGACGGAGAGATTGCCGATCTTCTTGTGAATGTCAGCCATGTACTCCTGCAGCGTCCCTGCGGGGGCAGGTATTCCGCTACGGCTGCAGGCCCCTGCTCCTCAGCCACCCCAGCGGGTCGATCGGGGCGCCCCCGCCCGGCCGCACCTCCAGGTGCAGGTGCGGGCCGGTCACGTTGCCCGTCGCACCGACACGGCCTATGACCTGGCCCGGCGCGACCTTCCCCGACGTGACGACCATCGACGACAGGTGGCAGAACCACAGCTCCGTACCGTCGTCGAGCCTCAGGACGATGCGGTAGCCGTACGCCCCCGCCCAGCCGGCCTGAACGATCTTGCCGCCGCCGACCGCCCTCACCGGCGTGCCGGTCGGGGCCGCGAAGTCCTCCCCCGTGTGGTTCGCGGACCACATGTTCCCTGCCTGACCGAAGCCGGCCGTCAGGGTGTACGAGGCGAGGGGGAGCTTGAACCCGCCGGAGGTGGAGTGGCGAGCCGCCGGGGCGGGAGCCTGAGGGGCCGGAGCCTGGCGGGCGGATCGCTGCTTCTTCGGCGTCTGCTGCTTCTGTACGTGTTGCTTCTGTACGTGTTGCTTCGGTGCCTGCTGCTTCGCCGTCCGTCGCTCCGACGTCTGCTGCTGCTCCGGTGCCGCCGCCCGCGCCTGCGGCGCCTCCGGTTCTGCAGCTCGCTCCCGCTCCTTCTCCGCCTCCGCCGCCTCAGCCGCCTCAGCCGTCTTCCGCTCCGCCGCCTTCTTCTGCGTCTCCGCGGCCTGCTTCACCTGGGCCGCCTGCGCCTCGGCCTCGGCCACGCCCTGCTGGTGGTCGGCCTGCTCCAGGATTCTCGCCCGGAGCACCTCACCCGCCGCCGCCGCGCTCTCCGCCATCTCCACAGCGGCCGACGCGCCTTCCTCACCGGCGAATTCGGCGGCGGCGGAATCGACCGAGCCCGCCGCGCTCCCCGCGAAGAACGAGCCCACTCCCGGCAGCTGGGCCAGGTCGGGCATGGATATGGACGCCGCCGGGCGCTCCTGGGCGTGCGCCATGCCGCCCGCGCCGACCGCCGCGATGACGCCCACGCCGAGCACCGCGCCGCTGCGGGCCATCGTGCCGCCGCGCTGCTTCACGACGCGGTGGCGGCCTCGGCCCGTGCCGAAGGCGTTGTAGACGGAGGGACGGTGGGAAGCGGGGGCGTACGGCGACTCGGGGTCGTACGCGCTGTCCGACCCGTACCGCTGCTCCGGCCGAAGCTCGGGCTCCGGCTCGTACGGCGGCACGTACGCCGGGACCAGCGGCGGATCGTACGCGGCAGGCTCATACCCGACAGGCTCATACCCAGCAGGCTCGTACGCAGCAGGCTCGTTGGATGCCACGAAGGCACTCCTTTCCTTCCTTCTCGCCTACCGGGTTAGCTGACGGGTTCGGAGCAGGAAGGTCTCCTACGGATCCCTCCGGAAAGGGGCCCGATTCACCCCAGGGACACTTGGGTCCCCGGCTCCCCTGGCTCGCGCCGTACGGGGACTCGGCGATGTCTGCCCGGGCCGCGGATGCGACGCACATCTGACGGACAGACGCTTTGACGCTAGACGCCGCCACTTTCGATCGGCAAACAGAAGCCCCATTTTGTGGCCCACGCCACAACGCAGACGTGCAACCACTCCGCTAAATCGGACATTTGGCAGGCACACGCGCCTCAGGGGCGCGCGTGCCTGCCGGTTGACGGGCCGACCGGTGCGGCCGGCCCGCCGGGGGGCCTCAGCCCGTGATCACGGTCACTTCCCCGATGCCGAGGGCCCGGACGGGCTCCTCGATCTGCGCGGCGTCACCGACGAGCACCGTCACCAGACGGTCGACCGGGAAGGCGCTCACCACGGCGGCGGTGGCCTCCACCGTGCCCGTCGCGGCGAGGCGCTCGTACAGGCGCCCCTGGAAGTCGTCCGGCAGGTGCTGCTCGACCTGGTCGGCGAGGGTGCCCGCGACGGCCGCCGCCGTCTCGTACTTCAGCGGGGCGACGCCGACGAGGTTCTGCACGGCGGAGTCGCGCTCCTCGTCCGTCAGGCCCCCGGCGGCGAGGGTGCGCAGGACGGTCCACAGGTCCTCCAGCGCGGGGCCGGTGGAGGCGGTGTCCACCGAGCCGCTGATGGCGAGCATGGCCGCCCCGGTGCCCTCCGGGGTGGACAGCAGCACCTGGCCGAAGGCCCGCACGCCGTAGGTGTAGCCCTTCTCCTCGCGCAGGACGCGGTCCAGACGGGAGGTGAGGGTGCCGCCCAGGCAGTACGTGCCGACGCTCTGGGCGGGCCAGACCTGGCCGTGCCGGTCCGCACCGATGCGGCCGATGAGGAGCTGCGTCTGGACCGCGCCGGGGCGGTCCACGATGACGACGCGGCCGGTGTCGTCCGCGGTGACCGGCTTGAGCGGGTACGGCTCGGCCGGGGAACCCGTCCAGGCGCCGAGGGAGTCCGCGAGGGCCGCGTCGAGGTCGACCCCGGTGAAGTCGCCGACGACCACGGCGGTCGTGGTGGCGGGGCGCATGTGGGCCTCGTAGAAGGCCCGCACGGAGGCGGCGTCGATGCGGGCGACGGTCTCCTCGGTGCCCTGGCGCGGGCGGGACATCCGCGAGTCGGCCGGGAAGAGCTCCTTGGAGAGCGCCATGGCGGCCCGGCGGGCGGGGTTGGCCAGCTCGTGCGGGATCTCGTCCAGGCGGTTGCCCACCAGCCGCTCGACCTCGTGGTCGGGGAAGGCGGGGGCGCGCAGCGCGTCGGCCACGAGGCCGAGGGCCTTGCCGAGCCGGGAGGCGGGGACCTCCAGGGACACGCGCACGCCGGGGTGGTCGGCGTGGGCGTCGAGGGTGGCGCCGCAGCGCTCCAGCTCGGCGGTGAACTCCTCGGCGGTGTGCTTGTCGGTGCCCTCGGACAGGGCGCGCGCCATGATGGTGGCGACGCCGTCGAGGCCCTCCGGCTCCGCGGCCAGGGGGGCCACCACGTTGATGTCGACGGCGACGACCTGCTGGCCCGGGCGGTGGCAGCGCAGCACCGTCAGGCCGTTGGGGAGCGTGCCGCGCTCGGGGGCGGGGAAGGCCCAGGGGGCCGCCGGCCCTGGCTGGGGCTGGGGGTGGAAGTCCATGGAAGGCTGGGTGTCAGCGGCCAGGGCGTCGCTCACTTGGCCGTCTCCTCTTCTGCTTCGGCGTTCTCGTCGGCGGCGGGGGCGGCCGGCTCGGTGGGCTCGTACACCAGCACGGCGCGGTTGTCGGGGCGCAGGCGGGCCTGGGCGACCTGCCGCACCTCCTCCGGCGTGATGTCCAGGACGCGCTGCACGGCGGTCAGGGCGAGCTGGGGGTCGCCGAACAGCACCGCGAAGCGGCACAGTTCGTCGGCACGGCCGCTGACGGTGGAGAGCCGGTCCAGCCACTCGCGCTCCAGCTGGGCCTGGGCGCGCTCCATCTCCGCGGGGGTCGGGCCCTCGGCGGCGAAGCGGGCGAGCTCCTCGTCGACGGCGGCCTCGATGGCGGCCACCTCGGCGCCGCCGGACGCCTTGACGTCCAGCCAGCCCAGCGAGGGGGCGCCGGCGAGCCGCAGCAGGCCGAAGCCGGCGGCGACGGCGGAGCGGTCGTGGCGGACCAGGCGGTTGTGCAGGCGGGAGGACTCGCCGCCGCCGAGGACGGTGACGGCCAGGTCGGCTGCGTCGGCCTCGCGGGAGCCGTCCTGCGGGAGGCGGTAGGCGGCCATCACGGCGCGGGCCGGGACCTCCTCGCGGACGACCTGGCGCAGCTCCTCGCCGATGACGTCGGGCAGTCCGCCGTCGCGCGGGGGCTGCTTGCCGTCGTGCGCGGGGATCGAGCCGAAGTACTTCTCGATCCAGGCGAGGGTCTGCTCGGGGTCGATGTCGCCGACGACCGACAGGACGGCGTTGCCCGGGGCGTAGTAGGTGCGGAAGAAGGCGCGGGCGTCCTCCAGGGAGGCCGCGTCCAGGTCGGCCATGGAGCCGATCGGGGTGTGGTGGTACGGGTGGCCGTCCGGGAAGACCATGGCGGTCAGCCGCTCGAAGGCGGTGCCGTAGGGGACGTTGTCGTAGCGCTGGCGGCGCTCGTTCTTGACGACGTCGCGCTGGTTCTCCATCGACTCGTCGTCGAGGGCGGTGAGCAGGGAGCCCATCCGGTCGGCCTCGAGCCACAGGGCCAGCTCCAGCTGGTGCGCCGGCATGGTCTCGAAGTAGTTGGTGCGCTCGAAGCTGGTGGTGCCGTTGAGGGAGCCGCCGGCGCCCTGAACCAGCTCGAAATGGCCGTTCCCCTTGACCTGTGCCGAGCCCTGGAACATAAGGTGCTCGAAGAGGTGGGCGAGACCTGTGCGGCCCTTGACCTCATGGCGCGAGCCGACGTCGTACCAGAGGCAGACGGCGGCGACCGGGGTCAGGTGGTCTTCGGAGAGCACCACCCGCAGGCCGTTGGCCAGGCGGTGCTCGGTCGCTGTGAGGCCGCCGGTACCGGCCTGTTGCGTGGCCGTGTGACCCATGGGCATGTACGTCCCTTCGATCGCTTCAAATCTCGCGCCGGTGCGCGATGACTCGCGTGATGAGCAGTGCTGTCACTGTATGCAAGCGCGCTGACATCCGGCGAAGTTCCCGGCGCGGTGCCCCCTTACGGACGGGTCGTGTCCGGTGTTGTCAGTGGCGCGGTCCACAATGGTCCGCGTCAGCACCCTGCCTCGGCAATCGATCGAAGGAGCCGCAGCCGCGATGGCCCGCCGCAGCACGAAGACCCCGCCGCCGGAGAACTTCGAGGAGCGCATCCTCGACATCGACGTCGTCGACGAGATGCAGGGTTCCTTCCTCGAGTACGCCTACTCCGTCATCTACTCCCGGGCCCTGCCCGACGCGCGCGACGGCCTCAAGCCGGTCCACCGCCGGATTCTCTACCAGATGAACGAGATGAGCCTGCGCCCCGACCGCGGCTACGTGAAGTGCGCCCGCGTCGTGGGCGAGGTGATGGGCAAGCTCCACCCCCACGGCGACGCCTCCATCTACGACGCCCTGGTGCGCATGGCGCAGCCGTTCTCCATGCGCGTGCCGCTGGTCGACGGCCACGGCAACTTCGGCTCCCTCGGCAATGACGACCCGCCCGCGGCCATGCGTTACACCGAGGCCCGGATGGCGTCGGCGACGTCCCTGATGACGGAGTCGATCGACGAGGACACGGTCGATTTCACGCCGAACTACGACGGCAGCGAGCGGGAGCCCGTGGCCCTGCCCGCCGCCTATCCCAACCTGCTGGTCAACGGCTCGTCCGGGATCGCGGTCGGCATGGCGACGAACATGCCGCCGCACAACCTCGGCGAGGTCGTCGCGGCCGCCCGGCACCTGATCAAGCACCCGGGCGCCGACCTCGACACGCTGATGAAGTTCATCCCCGGCCCGGACCTGCCCACGGGCGGCCGGATCGTCGGCCTCGGCGGCGTGCGCGACGCCTACGAGACGGGCCGCGGCACGTTCAAGATCCGCGCCACCGTCTCCGTGGAGACCGTGACGGCCCGCCGCAAGGGCCTGGTCGTCACCGAGCTGCCCTTCACCGTCGGCCCCGAGAAGGTCATCTCCAAGATCAAGGACCTGGTCGGCTCGAAGAAGCTCCAGGGCATCGCCGACGTCAAGGACCTCACCGACCGCGCCCACGGCCTGCGCCTGGTCATCGAGATCAAGAACGGCTTCAACCCCGAGGCCGTCCTGGAGCAGCTCTACAAGCTCACGCCGATGGAGGAGTCCTTCGGCATCAACAACGTCGCCCTGGTCGACGGCCAGCCGCTGACCCTGGGCCTCAAGGAGCTCCTGGAGGTCTACGTCGACCACCGCTTCGAGGTGGTGCGGCGGCGCAGCGAGTTCCGGCGCGGCAAGCGGCGCGACCGGCTGCACCTGGTCGAGGGCCTGCTGGTGGCCCTGCTCGACATCGACGAGGTCATCAGGATCATTCGATCGAGTGAGAACGCGGCGCAGGCCAAGGAGGCCCTCATCGCGCGCTTCTCCCTCTCCGAGGTGCAGACGCAGTACATCCTCGACACCCCGCTGCGCCGCCTGACGAAGTTCGACCGCATCGAGCTGGAGGCGGAGCGCGACAAGCTCACAGAGGAGATCGAGGAGCTGACGCGGATCCTGGAGTCCGACGCGGAGCTGCGCAAGCTGGTCTCGGGCGAACTGGCCGACGTGGCGAAGAAGTTCGGCACCGACCGCCGTACGGTCCTGCTGGAGTCGGCGGGCGCCCCGGCGTCGGCGGTCCCGCTGCAGGTCGCCGACGACCCGTGCCGCGTGCTGATGTCCTCCACCGGCCTGCTGGCCCGCACGGCCACCGGCGAGCCCTTCCCGCCCGCCGCGGGCGAGGCCAAGCGCGTCAAGCACGACGTGATCGCCTCGGCGGTGCCGGCGACGGCCCTGGGCGAGGTGGGCGCGGTGACGTCGTCCGGGCGCCTGCTGCGGATGCGGGTGATCGACCTGCCGCAGCTGCCGGAGACGGCGGCGGCGCCCAGCCTGGCGGGCGGCGCACCGGTGTCGGAGTTCCTCTCCCTGACGGACGGCGAGACGGTCGTCTGTCTCACCACGCTGGACGAGTCCTCGCCGGGGCTCGCGATCGGCACGGAGCAGGGCGTCGTCAAGCGCGTGGTCCCCGACTATCCGGCCAACAAGGACGAGCTGGAGGTCATCTCCCTCAAGGACGGCGACCGCATCGTCGGCGCCGCCGAGCTGCGGACGGGCGAGGAGGACCTGGTCTTCATCACCGACGACGCCCAGCTGCTGCGCTATCCGGCCTCGCAGGTGCGGCCGCAGGGCCGGCCCGCGGGCGGCATGGCGGGCGTCAAGCTCTCCCCGGACGCGAAGGTGATCTCCTTCACCGCCATCGACCCGGCGGCCGATGCGGTGGTGTTCACCCAGGCCGGGGCGCGGGGCACCCTGCTGGGGGCCTCGGAGGGCACGGCGAAGCTGACCCCCTTCGACCAGTACCCGCGCAAGGGCCGGGCGACGGGCGGCGTGCGCTGCCAGCGCTTCCTCAAGGGCGAGGACTGCCTCGTCATGGCCTGGGCGGGTGCCGCCCCGGCGCGGGCGGCGGATGCGAAGGGCGCCCCGGTGGAGCTGCCGGAGGCCGACCCGCGGCGGGACGGCTCGGGCACTCCCCTGGCGAAGCCGGTGAAGGCGCTGGCCGGCCCGGTGTAACCGGCACGGAGGGCGGGGGCGCCGCGTGCGCCCCCGTCAGCCCTGTGCGTAGCGCAGGACTCCCCACATGCTGTTCTCCTCCGCCGGCGGCTCTCCCGCGGTCACGCGGCAGCGGTCCAGCCCGGCCCGCAGGGCCTCCGTGTCGACCCCTCTGCCGATCAGCACGAGCTGGGTGAGCCGTTCCTCGGCCCGCGCCCAGGAGGAGCGGTAGAAGCGCAGGAAGTCGCCCACGGCGTGGACGGTGAACTTGTGCTTGTGCCCGGCTATGCCGAAGTACACGAAGCCCTTGATCCGGTAGAGCCCCTCCGGCCGGCTGTCGAGGAACTCCATCAGCCGCCGCGGGTCCACGGGCTCTTCGGAGACGAACTCGACGCTCTCGTAGGCGGCGTGCAGGTGCCCGCCGTGGTCGCAGCCGTCGTGGCAGCCGTCGCCGTGTTCGTGGTCATGGCCGTGGCCGTCCTGCTCGTCGTCGGCGCACAGGTCCTCGAAGGACAGCTGGCGCGTCTTCGACGGGTCGTCCTCGCGCGGCTTGCGGTCGAAGAGCAGCTCCGGGTCGATGCGCCCGTACGAGGCAGGCACGACGGGCGTGCCGGGGCCGAGCTCCTCCAGCACGGCGAGGATCTCCCGGCGGGCCTCGTCGCCGGCCCTGTCCGCCTTGTTGAGGACGACGAGGTCGGCGATGGCCACGTGGCGGTCGAGCTCCGGGTGCCGGGCCCGGGTGGCGGCGAACTCCGCCGCGTCGACGACCTCGACGAGGCCTCCGTAGACGATGTCCTTGTTGTCGCTGGCGAGGATCATCCGGATGACTTCCTGCGGCTCGGCCAGGCCGCTGGCCTCGATGACGATGACGTCGATGCGGGCCGCGGGGCGGGAGAGCCGGTCGAGGAAGCCGTCGAGCTCGCTGGTGTCCACGGCGCAGCACAGGCATCCGTTGCCGAGCGAGACCATCGAGTCGACCTGCCCGGCGACGCTCATGGCGTCGATCTCGATGCTGCCGAAGTCGTTGACGATCGCCCCGATGCGGGTGCCCCCGCTCCTCCCCAGGAGGTGGTTGAGGAGCGTGGTCTTGCCCGATCCCAGGAAACCGGCAAGCACGATGACCGGGATCTGTCGCTTGGCCACGGGGGGCGCCTCCATCGTCAGTCGAGCACGGCGGGGACCGGCTGGGGCGGGGGCGGGCCCACGTACCGGGCCGCCGGGCGGATGATCTTCGAGTCGTCCGCCTGCTCCAGGATATTGGCGCTCCAGCCGACGACGCGGGCCGCACAGAAGGTGGGGGTGAACATCTCGCGCGGCAGCCCGCACAGCTCCATGACGACGCCCGCGTAGAACTCGACGTTGGTGTGAAGCTCCCGGCCGGGCTTGAGCTCGGCGAGAATCGCCTCCACCCGGCCCTCGACCTCGACGGCGAAGTCCACAAGGTCCCCGCCGAACTCCCGGGCGATCTCGCGGAGCATCCGGGAGCGGGGGTCCTCGGTGCGGTAGACGGGGTGCCCGAAGCCCATGATCCGTTCGCCCGCGAGGACGCGTTCGCGGATCCAGGAGTCGATGCGGTCGGGGGTGCCGATGGCGTCGAGGGTGTCGAGCGCCCGGCTGGGGGCGCCGCCGTGCAGCGGACCGGAGAGCGCGCCGATCGCGCCGCACAGGCAGGCGGCGAGGTCCGCGCCGGTGGAGGCGATGACGCGGGCGGTGAACGTCGAGGCGTTGAAGCCGTGATCGATGGTGGAGACGAGGTACCGCTCGACGGCCCGCGCCTGCCGGGCGTCGGGCTCGGCTCCGGTGAGCATGTACAGGTAGTTGGCGGCGTGCGGGAGGTCGTCGCGCGGCTCTACGGGCTCCAGGCCGCTGCCGAGCCGGTGGAGGGCCGTGAGCAGGGTGGGGACGGCGGCGCAGGCGGCGAGCGCGGCGGCCTCGCGCCCGGCGGCGTCGGTGTCGTACAGCGGCCGGAGCCCGGACGAGGCGCCGAGCAGGGACAGCGCGGTGCGCAGCCCGGCGAGCGGGCCGGAGGCGGCACCGGCACGGGCGATGCCCGGCAGGGCGTCGCGCACGTCCTGCGGGAGCCGGCGCAGGGCCGCGGTCTCGGCGGCGAAGCGGGCGCGCTGCTGCGCGTCCGGCAGGGAGCCGCGGAACATCAGGTGCCAGACGTCCTCGAAGGACCGGGTCTGCGCGAGTTCGACGGCCGAGTACTGGCGGTAGTGGTAGAAGCCCTCCCGGCCGCGGACGTCGCCGAGGGAGGTGTCGGTGACGACGACGCCGGCGAGTCCGCGCGGCACTTCGGTGATCGGCATTGCTGCCCCCTGATCCGTGTTCAGTGATCGATCAAACCTTGACCCGACTGTCCATGCTTGACTCAATAGTTGTCAATGTTGATTCAAATCAATATGCAGAGGTGGATAGCGTGTCCTCCATGGCGGATCACAGGACGAAGGACGGCGCGGGTCGGCAGCCGGCGGACGGCACGGAGCGCGACGGCGGGCCGGGCGAGCGGCTGACCACCCGCGAGGTCGCCGAGCGGCTCGGCGTGAAGCCCGAGACGGTCTACGCGTACGTCAGCCGCGGCCAGCTCACCAGCCGCCGCGGCCCCGGCGGGCGCGGCAGCACCTTCGACGCGCGCGAGGTCGACGCGCTCGTGCGGCGCGGACGGCGCGAGACGGCGTTCGGCGGCGAGACGGCGATCCGTACGGGCATCACCCTCATCGAGGACGACCGGTACTTCTACCGCGGCGTGGACGCCACCGCGCTCGCGGAGCGGTACGGCTACGAGGAGGTCGCGGAGTGGCTGTGGACCGGCCGGCTGCGGCCCGGCACGCGGTTCACCGCCCCGGAGGACGGCCTGATCGCGGCGCTGCGCGCGGTGAGCGCCATGCCCCCGCACAGCGGCCCCACCGACCACCTGCGGGTGGCGGCGATCGCGGCGGCCGCCGCCGACCCGATGCGCTTCGACCTCTCGCCCGAGGCGGTGCTGGGCACGGCGCGCGGACTGATCCCGACGCTGGTCGACGCGCTGCCGGCCGCCGGGCGGCTGCCCCGGGAGGACGGCGGCGGCGCCCCGCTCCCCCGCAGGCTGTGGTCCCGGCTGACCGCGCAGGCGCCCGACGAGGCGTCACTGTGCGCCCTGGAGGCCGCACTCGTGCTGCTCATCGACCACGACCTGGCCGCGTCCACGCTCGCCGTACGGGTCGCCGCCTCCGCCCGCTCCCACCCCTACGCCGCGGTCTCGGCCGGGCTCGGGGTGATGGAGGGCCCGCTGCACGGCGCGGCGAGCGGCCTGGCGCACCGGATGCTGACGGAGGTGCTGCAGCGGGGCAGCGCGGGGGCGGTCGTGGCCGACCACCTGCGCGGCGGGCGCCGCGTGCCGGGCCTCGGCCACCGGCTCTACCCGGGCCCCGACCCCCGCGCCACCGCCCTGTTCGCGCGGCTGGAATCCGTACCGGCGGCCGCGGACGCCCTGGAGGCGGCGCGCGAGGTCGAGGCCACGACGGCCCGGCACGTGGCCCTGCACGCCAATGTGGACCTCGCCCTCGCCGTGCTGTCGGTCTCCGCGGAGATGCCGCCCGAGGCCGGGGAGACGGTGTTCGCGGTCGCCCGTACCGCCGGCTGGATCGCGCACGCCCTGGAGGAGTACACGGAGCGTCCGCTCCGGATGCGCCCCACGGGCGCCTACTCGGGCCCCAGGCCGCCCCAGCCCATGCCGTGAGCTTCAGCCACCTCCGCAGTGCGCCGTACGATCATCGGCAACTCAGGTTAGGCTTACCTTCGTGAGTACGTGCGCGACCGCCTCCCGCCACCTGTCCGAGCCACTGGCCGGCACCGCCGCCACCGCGCGGACGTGGCTGCTCGTCGAGCAGCCCGGGCCCTGGGGTGCGGACGCGCTGACCGCGAGCCACCTCGACCCCGCCGTCGGGCGGGCCCTGGACGCGGCCGCCGAGGGCACGGGCGTCCGGATCGCGCTGATCCGCCGCCCCGGCCGGCACGCCGACTGCCACCAGCCCGGTGCCCACCGGGTGTTCGCCGCCCACACCGCCCCGGGCCGCTCCTGGATCCGCACCACCGCGGTCGCCGACCCCGCGGAGCTGACCCGGCTCGACCTCGCCGCACTCGGCGCCGGCGAGCACGGCGGCCTGTGGGAGGCCTACGAGGGCGACCCGCTGGTGTTCGTGTGCACCAACGGCAAGCGCGACCGCTGCTGCGCCCTGCTGGGCCGCCCCCTGGCCGCCGAGCTGGCCGCCTCCGGGGCGGAGGCCTGGGAGGTCACCCACATCGGCGGCCACCGCTTCTCGCCCACGCTCTTCGTCCTCCCGTACGGCTACGCCTACGGCCGCGTCACCGCACACGGCGTCAAGGAGGTGCTGGAGGCGGTGCGCGACCGCCGGATCGTCACCGGCGACTGCCGGGGCCGCTCCGCGTGGGAGCGCCCGGCCCAGGCCGCGGAGCTGGCGGTGCGCGAACTGACCGGCGAGGAGGGCGCGGACGCCCTCGACGTGACGCGCACCGAGGGCTCGGCACCGCACTGGTCGGTGACCGTCGCCCACACCGACGGCCGCTCCTGGCGGGTGGCCGTCGAGCAGGGTGCCGCGGAGCCGGCTCGTCCGGAGAGCTGCGGACGGGCGCCGGGCATGCCGGCGCGGATGGACGTCGGGTCCGTCGTCCCGCTCTCCTGAGGCGCTCTCCGGGGGTGCTCTGCCGGGGCGCTCCCGGCAGGGGTCACCCCGCCTTCTTCACGAACTCCGTGGTGTAGGTCTTCTCCAGGTCCACCTTGGCGTCCTTCAGCGCCGGGTTGAAGGACTTCAGGACCTGGTGGACGGTCTTCGGCCCGTCCTCGGGCATCACCCCGTCCTTGGTGAACATCGGCAGCGTGTTCTTGATCGCCTCGACGTAGAGGTCCTTGCCGCCCTTGGCGTAGTCCTCCGGCATCTTGGCCGCGATCTCCTCCGGCGTGTGCTCGGACATCCACCCGAGGGTCTTCACGAAGGCGTTGGCGAGCTTCTGCACGACGTCCTTGTGACTGTTGACCCAACTGGTGTTCATGTAGAGGCTGGAGGCCGGGTAGAGGCCGCCGAGCGCCGCCCGGGACCCCTCGGGCGTCCGCATGTCGACGAGCACCTTGCCCGCGTCCTTGGCGAGGATCTGCGCGACGGTCGGGTCGGTCGTCATCCCGCCGTCGATGGCGCCCTGCTGGAGCGCGGAGATGAAGGTCTGCCCGGCGCCGACGGCCACGGGCGTGAAGTCGCTGACCTTCACCCCGTTCTTGACCGCCAGGTACTTCGTCAGGAAGTCGGTGGAGGAGCCCAGTCCGGTCACGCCGAGCTTCTTGCCCTTGAAGTCCTTGGGCGAGGTCAGGTTGCCCACGGCCTTCTTGGAGACGATCTCCACCTCCCCCGGCGTCTGCGCGAGCTGCACCACGGACTCCACCTGCTTGCCCTTCACCTGCAGGTCGAGCGTGTGGTCGTAGAAGCCCACGACGCCCTGGACGTCACCGGCGACCAGGGATGTGGTGGCCTGCACGCCCGCGGGCTCGGTGAGGAGGTTGACGGTCAGCCCCTCGTCCTGGAAGTAGCCGAGCCGCTGGGTGAGGACCGCCGGCATGTAGATGACCTTGTCCAGGCCGCCCACCATGATCTTGACGATGTCGCCCTTCGCCGCCTCGATCGCCGAATTCCGCTTGTTCGTCGAGTTGTCGTCGGCACACCCGGCCAAGGTCAGGCACATCACCGCCGCGACTGCGCCCGCGCGGGCTCCGGCGGTCTTGCTGAACGTACGCATCGCTGTTCCTTACGGTCGGAGGTTCGTAGGAGGCAAAACAGGACGTGCCGGGGGGTGGGGGATGTGCAGGGGGTGGGGGTGTGCGGGCCGCCGTGCCGTCACTCCCCCGCGCCGGAGCCGCCCGGCTTCCAGCGGAAGAGCTTCCTCTCGGCGAAGGTCAGCAGCCCTTCCGTGACCAGTGCGACGACGGCGAGGATGGCCATCGCGGCGTAGACGCCGGCCGTGTTGAAGGTGCCCTGCGAGGCGGAGATCAGCAGCCCGATCCCCTTCGCCGCACCGAGGTACTCGCCGACGATCGCGCCGATGAGCGCGAAGCCGAAGCTGACGTGCAGGCTGGTGAAGATCCAGGAGGTCGCGGAGGGGATGACGACCTGCAGCGTCACCCGGCGGTTGCTCGCGCCCAGGATGCGGGCGTTGGCCACCAGGTTGCGGTCGACCTCGCGGGCCCCCTGGAAGGCGTTGAAGAACACGGGGAAGAAGACCAGGACGACCGCCGACGCGACCTTGGACGCCGGACCCAGCCCGAACAGGATCAGGAAGACCGGCACGAGGGCGATCCTCGGCAGCGCGTTGAGCACCTTGATGTAGGGGCTGAAGACGTCCGCCAGGAAGCGCACCCGGCCGAGCGCGATCCCGAGCACCACACCGCCGGCCACGCCGAACACCCAGCCGAGCAGGGCCTCGTAGAGCGTGTACCAGATCTGCTCGCCCAGCGAGCCCTGCGGCGTGCCGTGGAGCGTCCACTGGACGATCTGGTCCCAGATCTTCGACGGCATCGAGAAGTTGAACGGATCAATGATGCCGTTGCGGGCCGTCAACTCCCATGCACCCAGCACGACGGCGAGCACCAGCAGCCGCGCCGCGTACACGGTCAGCCTGCGCCGGCGGACGGCCTTGGCGCGGGCGGCGGTCCGGCCACCGGCCGGGGGAGCAGGGAGCTTGAGGGGCTCTTCCAATGCAAGCGCCTCGGCCGAAGCGACCGAATCGACGGACTCAAGCGACACGGGAGGCACCCCTCTCACGGGTGATGCGGACCTCTTCACCGAGGGACGACCAGATCTCGCGGTAGATCTCCACGAACTCCGCCTCCAGGCGCACGGATTCGACCTTTCGCGGCCGGGGCAGCGGGATGGGGAAGACCTCCTTGACGGTCGCCGGCCCGGCGGTCATCACGACGACCTTGTCGGCGAGGGCGATCGCCTCCTCCAGGTCGTGGGTGACGAAGATGACGGACGCGGCCCGCCCGCCGGGGCGGGAGCCGCCCCACAGCTCCAGGAGCTCGTCCGACATCAGGGCCCGGGTCTGTACGTCGAGCGCCGAGAAGGGCTCGTCCATCAGCAGGATCTCCGGGTCGCCCACGAAGGTCTGGGCGAGCGCGACGCGCTTGCGCTGGCCGCCGGAGAGCTGGTGCGGATAGCGGTCGGTGAAGGCCGCGAGCCCCACGCGGCCGAGCCACTCGCGCGCCCGCTCCCGCGCCTCGGCCTTGGGCACGCCGCGGAAGCGCGGGCCCGCCATGACGTTGGACAGCACCGTCCGCCAGGGGAAGACGGCGTCCTGCTGGAAGACGAAGCCGACTTCCGGCCGGATCCCGGTCACGGGTGCGCCGCCGATCAGCACCTCGCCCTCGGTCGGCTCCTCCAGGCCGCTGACCAGCGTGAGCGTGGTGGACTTCCCACAGCCCGTGGGGCCGACGACGGCCACGAACTCGCCCTGCCCCACGGTCAGGTCGAGATCCCGTACGGCCGTGTGCGAGGCGCCCGAGGGCGTACGGAACACCTTGCTCGCTCCGCGCAGCTCGATCGCCGGGGCGTGGCCCGGCGGGGTGCCGCTGATCATCGTTGCCGCCTCCTCCTGTGCAGGTTTCCGGCCATGCGGGTGACCGGTGGTGGAGGCTAGATGTGTCGCATGGCGCACAGACAGCCTTGTGAGCGCTGTGCGGCTTCAGCGCACGAACCCTGTTCTGCTCGTTTTGCTCGCGGTAGAACAACGAAAGCGCCACGGAACCGGCGGCGGGGGGCAGGACCGGCTACGTTCGGTCCACAGTGCGGAAACGGAACGCCGCTGAAGCGGAATTGGACACTCCGGTCAGCGGCCGGCAGATCACCCGGCCGGAGGACGACATCAGGACGAGAGGGAGGGGGACACGCATGCGCCCCCGCTGGCCCCGCCGCGTCTTCGCCCAGGTCCTGCTGGTCCAGCTGCTGATCATCACCGGGGTCGCCGGGCTCGCCGCCGGGCTCTTCCTCGCGCCCCTCGCGGCCCAGCTCGACGAGCAGGCCGAGCGCCGCGCCCTGGCCATCGCCCAGGCCACCGCCGCCCAGCCCGGCATCGCGCACAGCCTGCTGGCCGGACCGCCCTCCCCCGACGGGCCGGTGCAGACCGACGCCGAGCGCATCCGGCTTGCCACCGGGGCGAGTTACGTCGTGGTCGTCGACACCCGTGGCATCCGCTACTCCCACACCGTCCCCGGGCGGATCGGGGAGCGCGTCAGCACCGACCCCGGCCGGGCCCTCGGCGGGCAGGAGTGGACGGGCATCGGCCGCGGCACCCTGGGCCGCTCCGCGCGCGGCAAAGTGCCCCTGCGCGACGGCGAGGGCGCCATCGTGGGCGCCGTCTCCGTCGGCATCGCCTACGACAACGTGCACGCACTGCTGTTACGCGCCGTGCCGGGCATCCTCATGTACGCGGGTGCGGCCCTCGGCGTCGGGGCGCTCGCCGCGCTCGCCGTCTCCCGCCGGCTGCGCAAGCGCACCCACGGCATCGAACTCACCGAGATCTCCGCCCTCCTGGGCGAGCGCGAGGCCATGCTGCACGGCATCCGCGAGGGCGTGGTCGCCCTCGACCGGCACGGGCGCGTCCGCCTGCTCAACGACGCGGCCGCGCGCCTGCTGGGTATCGGCCGGGACGCCATCGGCCACCCCCTCGACCGCGTCCTGCCGCCGGGCCGCACCACGGACGTGCTGGCGGGCCGCGTGACGGGCACCGACCTGCTGACCGTCCGGGACGGGCGGGTGCTGGTCGTCAACCGCAGGGACACCGCTGCGGGCGGCACCGTGGCGACGCTGCGCGACCGCACCGAGCTGGAACAGCTCCGCCGCGAACTCGACGGCACCCGCGGCCTGACCGACGCGCTGCGCGCCCAGGACCACGAGCACGCCAACCGTCTGCACACCATCGTCGGGCTGCTGGAACTGGGCATGCACGAGGAAGCCGCCGACTTCGTCGCGGAGGTGACCGGGGCCCACCGGGCGACGGCCGAGCAGGTCACCGAGCGCGTCCGCGACCCGCTGGTGAGCGCCCTGCTGGTGGGCAAGAGCGCGGTCGCCGCGGAGCGCGGTGTGGCCCTGCGGGTGAGCCCGGCGACCCGGCTGCCCGACCGGGTCGTGGACCCGCGCGATCTCGTCACCGTGCTAGGCAACCTCGTGGACAACGCCTTGGACGCCACGGCGGGCGCTTCACGGGCCGCGCCGGCTGTCTCTGCGGAGGGTGCGGAGGACGTGCCCCACGACGCGCCGTTCGTGGAAGTGGAGCTGCGGGCCGTCGGGGAGACGCTCGTCGTCCGGGTGGCGGACAACGGCCCCGGGGTGCCGGCCGCGGTCCGCGAACTGGTCTTCACCGACGGCTGGTCCACGAAGGAAGCCGTCCCGCACCGCCGCCGGGGCCTCGGCCTCTCGCTCGTACGGCGGCTGGCCGAGCGGTACGGCGGCTCGGTTCGGGCCGGCGAACGGGACGGCGGCGGCGCCGTGTTCACCGTGGAACTGCCCGAAGCGCTGCGATTGCCTGCCCACCCGGCCCACCCGGCCCACTCAGCTCGCTCGAAGGGGTGAACGATGATCGAGGTCCTGGTCGTGGACGACGACTTCCGTGTCGCCGAGATCAACGCCGCGTACGTGGCGCGGGTTCCCGGCTTCCGCGTCGGCGCCAAGGCCCACAACGCGGCACAGGCCATGGCCGTGCTGGAGAAGGGCGGCATCGACCTGGTGCTGCTGGACCACTTCCTCCCGGACGAGACCGGCCTGGGGCTGGTCCGCCGGCTGCGGCAGCTCGGCGACCTCACCGACGTGATCATGGTGACGGCGTCGCGCGACGTCGCGACCGTGCAGACCGCCATGCGCTACGGGGCCCTGCAGTACCTGGTCAAGCCGTTCACCTTCCCCGGGCTGCGGGTGAAGCTGGAGGCGTACGCACAGCTGCGCCGGACCCTCGACGACGCGCAGGAGGCGGGGCAGGACCAGGTCGACCGCATCTTCGGCACCCTGCGCACGGCGGCGACCAGCACGCCGCTGCCCAAGGGCCACTCGGCGCCCACGGCCGAGCTGATACGACGGGTCCTCTCCGATGCCGCGTCCCCGCTGTCGGCGCACGAGGTCGCGGCGCGGTCGGGGCTGAGCCGCTCGACGGCGCAGCGCTATCTGAAGCGGCTGGAGGAGTCCGGGCGGCTGAGCCTGACCCTCAAGTACGGCGAGACGGGGCGCCCGGAGCACCGCTACGCGTGGACGGGCCGCTGAGGCCGGCCCCCTGCGCGCTGCGGTGAGGCCGGGCGCTCCGCACGGCGGACCGGGGCCCTCGGCGGGGCCCGGGCGGCCTGCCGCTACGCCGCACCGGCTCCCGTCAGCGAGCGCACTTCCGTCTCGGCGTGGCCGCCCGCGTCGGCCGGCTCGGGCGAGGTCACCGTGCCGAGCCAGCCGGCGAGGAAGCCCAGCGGGACGGAGACGAGGCCGGGGTTCTCCAGCGGGAAGAGCGCGAAGTCCGCACCGGGGAAGATCGCGCCCGGGCCGCCGGAGACGACCGGCGAGAGGACGACGAGCACGACGGCCGGGACCAGGCCGCCGTAGACGGACCAGACCGCCCCGCGGGTGGTGAACCGCCGCCAGAAGAGCGTGTAGAGGAGCACCGGCAGGTTCGCGGAGGCGGCGACGGCGAAGGCGAGCCCGACCAGGAAGGCGACGTTGAGGTCCTGGGCGAGCAGCCCCAGCCCGATGGCCACCGCGCCGGTGCCGGCGGCCGCGACGCGCGCGACCGCCACTTCGCTGCGGGGCGTGGGGGCGCGGCGGCTCAGCGTCCGGTACAGGTCGTGGGCGACCGAGGCGGAGGAGGCCAGGGTGATCCCGGCGACGACGGCGAGGATCGTGGCGAAGGCGACGGCGGCGACCACGGCGAAGAGGACCGTGCCGCCGGTGGACCCGGCGCCGCCGCCCAGGTCGAGGGCGAGCAGCGGCACGGCGTTGTTCCCGGCGGCGCCCGCGGCCCGTACGGCGTCCGAGCCGAGGACCGCGGCGGCGCCGAAGCCGAGCACGATGGTCATCAGGTAGAAGCCGCCGATGAGCCCGATGGACCAGACGACCGAGCGGCGGGCGGCGCGGGCGGTGGGCACCGTGTAGAAGCGCGAGAGGATGTGCGGCAGACCGGCGGTGCCGAGGACGAGCGCGAGGCCCAGGCTCACGAAGTCCAGCCGGGAGGTCCAGCCGCCGCCGTACTTCAGGCCCGGGGCGAGGAAGGCCTGCCCGTGGCCGCTGCGGCCGGCTGCCGTGGTGAGCAGGGCGGAGAGGTCGCCGTGGAAGCGCAGGAGGACGAGGACGGTGAGGGCGATCGTGCCGCCCAGCAGCAGGACGGCCTTGACGATCTGGATCCAGGTGGCGGCCCGCATGCCGCCCAGGGTGATGTAGACGACCATCAGCACGCCGACGCCGACGACGGTCCAGGCGCGGGCGCGCTCGCCGGTCCCGCCCAGCAGCAGCGTCATCAGGCTGCCCGCGCCGACCATCTGGGCGACGAGGTAGAGGACGGAGACCGTGACGGAGGAGGCTCCGGTCGCGATCCGGACCGGGCGCTCGCGCAGCCGGGTGACCAGGACGTCCGCGAGGGTGAACCGGCCGCAGTTGCGGACGAGTTCGGCGACGAGGAACAGCACGACGAGCCAGGCGACCAGGAAGCCGACGGTGTAGAGGATGCCGTCGTAGCCGTAGAGGGCGATGAGGCCGGTGACGCCGAGGAAGGAGGCGGCGGACATGTAGTCGCCCGCGATGGCGAAACCGTTCTCCATGGGGCTGAAGAGCCGCCCGCCCGCGTAGAACTCCTCCGGCGAGCCGCGGCGCTCGCGGCCCACCCAGGTGGTGATGGCCAGCGTGACCAGGACGAAGACGCAGAACAGCGCGAGGGCGAGGCCGTGGTGAGTGCCCGTCATGCGCGCTCACCCCGGGTGCGGACCGGTCGGGCGCCGCAGCGCGGGTCCCCGTCGGCCGGGAGGAGACGGGCCCGCTCCTGGAGAATCGGCTCCCGGCCGTCCTGCCCGAAGGCCTGCGCCCGGAGGGTCTGCTCCTGGCGGGCCTGCTCCTGACAGGCCTGCTCATGGCGGGCCTGCTCCTGGCGGGTCTCCAGGGTGACCGCCCAGCGCAGCTCCAGCGCCGCCGGGTCCCGGTGCAGCCGTGCGTGGCGGGCGTAGGCCCAGGTCAGCAGGAACGTCGTGGCGAACTGGGCGAGTCCGGCGAGCATGGCGACGTTGAGCGCGCCCGCCACCTGCCGGGCCATCAGGCCGGGGGCCGCGGTGGCCGTCACCACATACGCCAGGTACCACAGCAGGAAGGCGGCGGCCGCCGGGAAGGCGAACCGGCGGTAGCGGCTGCGGACTTCCTGGAAGGCCGCACCGCGCTGGACCTCGCTGTAGACGTCCGGCGCGGAGAGGGCGCGAGCCGGCTGAATCGTTCCGGCATCGGCGCTTCCGGTACCGCGTCTGTCCTGTTTCTCCACCGCACTCTCCCTGGGTCCCAAGCCCGTTCGACGACCGACCGGTTGACAGCCGTCACCCGCAGCCGGGGACCCAAGGATGGACAGAACGCCGGGATGCGGACCCGGTCGTCGCCCCGACGTTCACCCCATCAGGTGATGGATGACTCCGGGGGCCGCGCGATGCCGTGCTGGAAGGCATAGCGCATGGCCTGGGCCCGGTCGCGCGCCCCCGTCTTGGCGAAGAGGTTGTTGATGTGCGTCTTGACCGTCGCCGTGCTCACATGCAGCCTGCGGGCGATCTCGGCGTTGGACAGACCGTCGGCGACCAGCGCCGGCACCTCCGCCTCGCGTGCCGTACGGCCCGGACGATCTCCTCGCCGCCCGCGTCCTTGGTGAGATAGCCGCGCGCACCGGCCCGGAGCGCCGGGAAGAGCGAGTCGTCGTCGGCGTAGGTGGTGAGGACGACGACGTGAGTGGCCGGGTGCCGGGCGCGGATGCGCCGCGTGGCCTCCACCCCGTCGCAGCGCGGCATGCGGTAGCCCCGCACGGCGGCGACCCAGACCCCGAGCCCGGCGGCGAGCAGTGCGTACCCCCAGCCGTGGAAGGGCCCCTCCCGCAGCACCCCCCACAGGACCAGGCCGGCCACCGCGGCCCGCCCCCCACGTCATCGCCTGTCTGCTCCGCGGTACCCCCATGCGGGACAGCGCCTCGCGGGCGGGCCAGGCCGTCCAGCTCTCCACCGGCACGCGAGCTCCCCCCTGCCGCCAAGGTCAGCCGCCGGCCGTGCACCGACGAGCGATGCTCCGAATCTACGGACGGGGCTCCCGGCGCGGATCGGAGCACGGGTGGGTGCCGGGTGGAGAGGCACGACGGCGCCTCTCCACCCGGGGGTGGAGAGGCGCCGCTGAGCCGGGGCCCGGCCGGGCCCCGGAAGGAGAAAACGCGGTCAGGCGTCGATGCGGGAGCGGTCCAGGGTGGCCGCGGAGTTCGTGATGAACTCCTTGCGGGGTGCCACCTCGTTGCCCATCAGCAGGTCGAAGGCGCGCTCCGCCGCCTCCAGGTCGCTGATGTTGATCCGGCGCAGGGTGCGGTGACGCGGGTCCATCGTGGTCTCCGCGAGCTGGTCGGCGTCCATCTCGCCGAGACCCTTGTAGCGCTGGATGGAGTCCTTGTAGCGCACGTTCTTGCGCTCCAGCTCCAGCAGCGTCTGCCGCAGCTCGGCGTCCGAGTACGTGTAGATGTACTTGTCCTGCCCCTTCTTGGGGTGGGTGAGCTCCACGCGGTGCAGCGGGGGCACCGCGGAGAAGACCCGCCCCTCCTCGACCATCGGGCGCATGTAGCGCTGGAAGAGGGTGAGCAGCAGGCAGCGGATGTGCGCGCCGTCGACATCGGCGTCGGCGAGGAAGATGACCTTGCCGTAGCGGGCCGCGTCGATGTCGAAGGTCCGGCCGGACCCCGCTCCTATGACCTGGATGATCGCGCCGCACTCGGCGTTCTTGAGCATGTCCGAGACCGACGACTTCTGGACATTGAGGATCTTGCCGCGGATCGGCAGCAGCGCCTGGAACTCGGAGTTCCGCGCGAGCTTGGCCGTGCCGAGCGCCGAGTCGCCCTCGACGACGAACAGCTCGCTGCGCTCGACGTCGTCGCTGCGGCAGTCGGCGAGCTTGGCCGGCAGCGACGAGGACTCCAGGGCGGTCTTCCGCCGCTGGGCCTCCTTGTGCTGGCGCGCCGCGATACGGGTGCGGGCCGCGGCGACGACCTTCTCCAGGACGGCCCGCGCCTGCTGCTTGGCGTCGCGCTTGGTGGAGGTCAGGAACGCCTTGAGCTCCTTCGCGACCACGTTCGCCACGATCCGGGAGGCGGCCGAGGTGCCCAGGACCTCCTTGGTCTGCCCCTCGAACTGCGGCTCGGCCAGGCGTACGGTCACGACCGCCGTGAGCCCCTCCATGGCGTCGTCCTTGACGACGTCGTCCTCGGCGACGCGCAGCAGCTTCGACGAGCGCAGGACCTCGTTGACGGTCTTGGTGATCGAGCGCTCGAAGCCCGTCACGTGGGTGCCGCCCTTGGGGGTGGCGATGATGTTGACGAAGGACTTGACCGTGCTGTCGTAGCCCGTGCCCCAGCGCAGGGCGATGTCCACGCCCAGCTCGCGGGTGACCTCGGTGGGGGTCATGTGGCCACGGTCGTCCAGGACCGGCACGGTCTCCTTGAAGGTGCCCTGCCCGCTCAGCCGCAGCACGTCGCAGACGCCCTTGTCCTGCGCCAGGTACTCGCAGAACTCGCTGATGCCGCCGTCGTAGCGGAAGACCTCCTCGGTGGCCTGCTCGCCGTCGATGCCGCGCTCGTCGCGGACGACGATCGTCAGGCCCGGCACCAGGAAGGCGGTCTGGCGGGCCCGCCCGTAGAGGTTCTCCAGCGAGAGCTTGGCGTCCTTGAGGAAGATCTGCCGGTCCGCCCAGTAGCGGACGCGGGTGCCGGTGCGCACCTTGGGGATCTTCTTTCCCTTGAGCAGGCCGTTGGCCGGGTCGAAGGGGGCGTCCGGGCCGGACTCGGTGAAGATGCCGGGGACGCCGCGGCGGAAGCTGATCGAGTGGGTCCTGCTGTTGCGGTCGACCTCGACGTCCAGGCGCGCGGAGAGCGCGTTGACCACCGAGGCGCCGACGCCGTGGAGACCGCCGGACGCCGCGTAGGAGCCGCCGCCGAACTTGCCGCCCGCGTGCAGCTTGGTCATGACGACCTCGACGCCCGACAGTCCGGTCTTGGGCTCGACGTCGACGGGGATGCCGCGGCCGTTGTCGCGCACCTCCACGGAGCCGTCGTCGTGGAGGATCACCTCGATGCGGTCGCAGTAGCCGCCCAGGGCCTCGTCGACGGAATTGTCGATGATCTCCCAGAGGCAGTGCATGAGGCCGCGGCTGTCGGTCGAGCCGATGTACATGCCGGGCCGCTTGCGGACGGCTTCCAGGCCTTCGAGGACGAGCAGGTGCCGCGCGGTGTAGTTGGACCCGTCCCGGTCTGCCCCGGTCAGCAGCGCAGTGGACGGCACGGACGTTTCGGCGGTCACGCGGGTTCGCTCCTCGCTGAATTTCTTTTCGGCCCCGGTCGGGCGGGCCGGCGGCCCGGTTGCCGTTCAGAGGGTACCGATGCCTGGTAGAGCCTTTGTGCAGCCACCCGTGGGAACGCCCATGCTAGTCCAGTGATCGATCACACGTTCGATGACACGATGGAGTGACGTGCACATCACGTTCCCTTGGAGGCATGAACCATTTAGGCTCCGGGCACGTCCTCAAGAACACCGGCAAGCCGGCCGGGAGGACGAAAGCCCCCAGCGATGTGAAACCGTAGGCCCACGCAATACGGCTCATTCGCCGCCAACCGTCAAGATCTGGCCGACTCGGAAGAGACTCGGAAGGAACTTTCGAGGAAAAGCCGCGAGCGGGAACGTTTTCGGCCTGGTTGGATGTTGACCCTGGTACGACAGCTCGTCGAGCTAGAGAAGAGGCGACGTGACTACTGTTCTGACCCCCGCGAGCCCGCTGACGGCCGCTGACCGCTGCGACCGGTGCGGCGCTCAGGCCTACCTGCGCGTCGTTCTCATGAGCGGCGGTGAACTGCTCTTCTGCGCCCACCACGGGCGTAAGTTCGAGCCAGAACTCAAGAAGATCGCCGCGGAAATACAGGACGAGACGGAGCGGCTCACCGCCCCCCCGGCGTCTGCGCCCGAAGAGGACCGCTGAGTCCGTAGCGGAACGCTGACACATCGCATCCGACGACGAGCGAGGTCCGGCCCCTCATGGCCGGGCAGCCGCGGGCGGCTCCCCCCTTCACGGGGGAAGCCGCCCGCTCTCGTACGCTCTTGCGCACCTTCGCGGTGTGGTGCTGGTGCTGCTTGTGCTTCTGCGGCTGCGTTGCAGCTGCCGCGGCCCCCTGGTGAGCGGCGGGAGCAGCCGGCTGGACGGCCGGGGGCTGGCCCTGCGCCGCCGGCGACTGGGCCTGCTGGGCGCCTTCGCCGCCGTGCGCCGCCACCAGCGCCGTGTAGGCCGACATCCGCGTGTAGACCCCGGGATACTGCGGCTGCCCGCAGCCCGCCCCCCAGGACACCAGGCCCACGAGCTTGCCCTGCGCCACGAGCGGTCCGCCGCTGTCCCCCTGGCAGGCGTCCCGCCCGCCGAGCGGCATCCCGGCACACAGCATGGAGGCCCGGCGGAAGACACCGTCCGCACTCCCCGGGTACGCCCGCTCGCACACCGCGTCCTGCAGGACCCGTACTCCCGCCCCGCGCAGGATCTCCGAGTAGGTGCCGTTGCCGATCACGTCGCCCCAGCCGTAGACCGTGGCCTTGGTGCCCACCCGATAGGCGGCGTCGCCCTGCTGCGCCACCGGGATCACATAACTCTCCGGCACCGGGTTGCGCAGGGTGAGCACGGCCAGGTCTCCCGCGTTGGTCCCCGGATCGAACCCCGGGTTGACCCAGGTCTCCCGCGGCTCCACCTCGGCTCCGACGGCACCCCGCAGGTCATCACGGCCCACGATGACCCGCAGGTCCCTCGCCTCGCTCACGTCGACGCCGAGCACCTCGCGGCTCAGGCAGTGCGCCGCCGTGACGACCGTCCTGCGGCCCACGAGGACCCCGCCGCAGAACTGTCCGGCCCTGGCAGCCCCGAACCGCTGCCGGCTGCCCAGAGCCACCACCCAGGGCGCCTCCGAGGCCCTCACGGCCTGCCCTCCGACGACCGCACGGTCCGCCACCGCCGGGGCCGGGACCGCGAAGACCATGGCGATCGATCCGGCCAGCAGACAGCTCAGCGAACGCATACGATCTCCTGACTCTGCGGGGTTCCTTGCACACCCAGAGTCAACCCGCACGGCGATCGGCGCATCCGGAACCTGGACGGCATGCCTCCGGATCGGCAGCACTGTCACCCGTACAGCCCGCAGGGCCCGGCTCCTCGGGGAGAGGTGCCGGGCCCTGCGGGGTCGTCGTCGTCCGTCCGGTCCTAGTCCAGGTAGTCGCGCAGGACCTGGGAACGGGACGGGTGGCGCAGCTTGGACATCGTCTTCGACTCGATCTGACGGATGCGCTCACGCGTCACGCCGTAGACCTTGCCGATCTCGTCGAGGGTCTTCGGCTGGCCGTCGGTGAGGCCGAAGCGCATGGAGACCACGCCCGCCTCGCGCTCGCTGAGCGTGTCCAGGACGGAGTGCAGCTGCTCCTGGAGCAGGGTGAAGCTCACGGCATCGGCCGGCACGACCGCCTCGGAGTCCTCGATGAGGTCACCGAACTCGCTGTCGCCGTCCTCACCCAGGGGGGTGTGGAGGGAGATCGGCTCACGGCCGTACTTCTGGACCTCGATGACCTTCTCGGGGGTCATGTCGAGCTCCTTGGCCAGCTCCTCCGGGGTGGGCTCGCGGCCCAGGTCCTGGAGCATCTGGCGCTGGACGCGCGCGAGCTTGTTGATGACCTCGACCATGTGCACCGGGATACGGATGGTGCGGGCCTGGTCGGCCATCGCGCGCGTGATGGCCTGGCGGATCCACCAGGTCGCATACGTGGAGAACTTGTAGCCCTTGGTGTAGTCGAACTTCTCGACCGCGCGGATCAGACCGAGGTTGCCCTCCTGGATCAGGTCCAGGAAGAGCATGCCGCGGCCGGTGTAGCGCTTGGCCAGGGAGACCACCAGGCGGAGGTTGGCCTCCAGGAGGTGGTTCTTGGCGCGGCGCCCGTCCTCGGCGATGATCTCCAGCTCGCGCTTGAGCTTGGGGGCGAGCTTGTCGGAGTTCGCCAGCTTGTCCTCGGCGAACAGGCCCGCCTCGATGCGCTTGGCGAGCTCCACCTCCTGCTCGGCGTTGAGGAGGGGGACCTTGCCGATCTGCTTCAGGTAGTCCTTGACCGGGTCGGCGGTGGCACCGGCGACGGCGACCTGCTGCGCGGGAGCGTCGTCCTCGTCGTCGTCGGAGAGGACGAAGCCCTTGTTCTCGCCGGTCTCGTCCTCCTCCTCGCCCTTGCCCGGGGTCGGGGTCTCGTCGACGAGGTCCTCGTCGATGAGCTCGTCGGCGTCCTTCTTCGCGGCGGTCTTCTTGGCCGCCGTCTTCTTGACGGCGGTCTTCTTCGCCGCCGTCTTCTTCGCCGCCGCCTTCTTGGTGGCGGCCTTCTTGGCGGGCGCCTCCGCGCTCTCGTCGTCGCCGTACGCCGCCGAGGCGGACGTGGCGGACGCCGAGGACGCGGTCTGCCTGGCCGTGACCGTCTTGGAGGCGACGGCCTTGGTGGCGGTGCGCTTCGCCGGGCTCTTCGCTGCGACGCTCTTGCGGGTGCGCTTGGGCGCCTCGGCGGCACTGACCATCAGCGTCACACCCTCCTCGTCGAGGACCTGGTTGAGGCTGCGCAGAACATTCTTCCACTGGGTTGGCGGAATCTGGTCAGCCTCGAAGGCCCGACGCACGTCGTCGCCGGCGATCTGCCCCTCGGCCTTTCCCTGCTCGATGAGCGCCATCAGAGACTCGGATTCGGCGATCTCCGGCGGGAGCGTACGGGATGTGCTGGCCGACACGAACAACCTCTCGGAACGATGGAAACGGCTTCCGGCCCCGGCCCGCCCTGATCGGGGAACCGGTTCCGACGACCGCCGGCATGGATGAACCGACGGCGCGCGGGTGATGAGATGCAGACGGACACAGCGCCCCGGACGAGGCCCGTATTCCCTCCGCGTCCACCACCTCTTTAGTCATCGCATTGCCTCAAGGAGCGTTACGCCCAATCCTCGTGGCCCGAGTCACACCCCAAAACGGAGTGAATGCCCGCCCAACTGGACAGAACACTCCACTTCCTGGCTTCCCGGTCCGAGTTCCGGGAGGGGCGCCGGCGCCACCGGACGGCTCACGGGTGCGGTCGCGCATCCGGCCGCACGCGTGAGCCCTGTCCCGGCCCGGCGCGTGCGGCCCTTCCGTACGAACCCACCCGTACCGTCCCGCTCCTCTCCGCGGTCAGTGCTCGCGGGGCGCGGGCACCACGCGCTCGACGTCCGGGTGGGCGATGAGCAGCTGCCTCATCGCGGCCTCGGCCCCGGCCCCGTCGCCCGCGCCGACGGCGTCGACGATGCGGAGGTGGTGTCCTACGCCGGCCTCGGTGGGGCGGTCGCAGCCGCCGGAGGGCGCGCCCGAGACGTGCAGGGCGGAGGAGACGATGCCCGCGAGGTGCTCGAGCATGCGGTTGCCGGCGACCTGCAGGAGCAGGGAGTGGAACTCGGCGTCGGCGCGCGTGAAGGTGAGGGAGTCACCCTGGGCCAGCGCGTGGCCCATGATCTCGGCCATGTCGGCCAGGCGCTGCTGGACGTCCTCTCGGCCGTGGCCGGCGGCGAGGCGGGCTGCGAGGGGCTCGATGGTCCAGCGCAGCTCGCACAGCTCGCGGCGCTGGTCCTCCCGCTGGGGGCCGAAGGCCCGCCACTCGATGATGTCGGGGTCGAGGAGGTTCCAGTCGCTGACGGGGCGGACGCGGGTGCCCACGTTGGGGCGCGCGCTGACGAGGCCCTTGGCCTCGAGGACGCGCAGGGATTCGCGGACGACGGTCCTGGAGACCTCGAAGCGCTGCCCGATCTCCTCGGGGACGAGCGGGCGGTCGGCGCCCAGGTCCCCGGAGACGATCATCTGGCCGAGCTGCTGCACGAGCTGGCCGTGCAGGCCCCGGCCCCGGCTGCCTGCGGCCCGGCGGCCGGCGCGGCTGAGCTCGGCCTCGCCGTCCCAGGCCGGCGGGGCCCCGCGGTCGTGCCCGGAGGCCTCCGCGTAGGAGTAACGGTCAAGCTCGCCCGGGCCTGCGAGGCCGGAGTCGGCGGGGCGAGCCGCGGTCATCATGGTGTGCGCAAGGGTACTCACGCCTCCTTTGTCGGCGACACCTCGAAGTCCCTTGAGGTCTTTGGTGAAAAGCACACGAAAGGG
The DNA here is from genome assembly GCF_001445655.1 of Streptomyces roseifaciens. Taxonomy (NCBI): domain Bacteria; kingdom Bacillati; phylum Actinomycetota; class Actinomycetes; order Kitasatosporales; family Streptomycetaceae; genus Streptomyces; species Streptomyces roseifaciens. Next base: position 83,988 of record NZ_LNBE01000005.1, on the reverse strand, counting down.
TGATCGCCCATTACCTCACAATTGACGGCCAAACGGACAGAAAAGGGCACTCTCCGAGACGGCTCGTATGCGGAGCGTGATGTCGACGGCCTGCCAACTCCGCACGTGGGAAGGGGCGTCGGGGGTCCGGGGCCCCGCGGCGGCGGCCCTCATCGCGGCCTGCCGCGGAACACCGCGAGGACATAGGCCCCGAGAAGTGCCGTGAGTGAGAACGCGAGCGCCCAGCCGACCGGTTGCGAGACCAGCCGCAGGGCGGTCGAGACGCCCCGGTCCATGCCCGAGGGCCATTGCACGACCGCGGCCGCGCGCAGCCGCTCCGGGAGCCCCACGAGCGAGCGGGCCGCGGGCTCGGCGAGCACGCTGCCCAGGACCGGCACCACGAGCGTCGGCACGGCGAGCACCGCGACCAGCCCGAGCGCCGCCGACCGGAAGAGCCCCGCGGCCAGCAGCCCCGCCCAGGCGCAGCCCAGGGTGAGCGCGGCCCAGCCGGCGAGCAGGACGGCCCAGTCGCGCGGGAGGGCGACGACCTCGTCGCCGAAGAGCAGCCCGAGGACGCCGGCGTCGAGGAAGAGGGAGGCCAGGGCGAGGAGGACGGCCGCCACGGCGGTGACGGCGAGCTTGGCGGCGAGCAGGCCGAGCCGGCGCGGCACGGTGCCCTGGTCCGGGGCGAGGGCCGGATAGCGGAACTCCTGGCCGAAGGCCATCGCGCCGATGAGGCCCGCCCCGAAGACGGCCGGCGGCAGCGGCAGCAGGGCGGGCCAGCCGGTGAGCACGCGGGGCGCCGGGGCCGATCCCGCCCGGGCGAGGAGGACGGACACGAGCAGGGAGGCCGCGAGCGCGGCGGCCGCCACGATCCAGCCGGTCCGCACGCCGGTGGCACGGCGCAGCTCGTAGCGCAGCGGCCAGGCGGGGTCGGGGGCCGGGAGGCGGGGATGGACACGGGGGAGCTCCACGGCGAGCTCCGGCGGGACGGCGGTGCCGGGCGTGCCCGCGTGTGCGGACCGCACGACGGGGCCGGGGTGGCCGGAGGGCTCCGCTTCCCCGGCGGGCGGGGGGCCGCCCTGTGCGTCCGCGCAGGGGTCTGCAGGGGCGTCTGCGGCAGCTTCCGGGGATGTCGTGCCGGGCGGCGCAGCGGTGCCGGCCCGGCGGCCGTCGGCACGCAGCAGCGGGGGCATGGCGCCGCTGTCCCCGATCTCCTCGGTCAGCCGGTGGACGAGGATCCCGTGCCGGTAGGCGGTCTCTCCGACGGCTGCGCAGGTGCTGCCGTAGACCGACAGCCGGCTGCCGCCCTCCTGCACGACCTCCACGGCCTGCCGGCCCTCGGCGGCCTCCGCCTGGTCGGCCTCGGCCGTGAGGGCATGGGCGAGGCGGGCGGCCAGGGGCGACTGGACGGCGACGCGCGGCCGCAGCCGGGTACGGGAGAACTCGGCCGCCTCCTGGTCGGCGACGAGGCGGCCGTCGTCGATGGTGACGACCCGGTCGGCGATGCGGGCCGCCTCCTTGGGGTCCTGCGAGGTGACGAGGACGGCGCCGCCGTGGTCCGCGTAGGCCCGCAGCATTCCGTGCAGCCAGGCGGTCTCGCGGGGCGAGAGGTCGTGCGCGGGCTCGTCCAGGACGAGGGTGTGCGGATCGCCGAGGAGGGCGGCGGCGATGCCGAGGCGCCGGTCCATGCCCAGGGAGAAGTCCCCGAGGTGCTGGCCGGCGAGGCCCGTCAGGCCGACGACCTCGAGGACGTCGTCGGCGCGCTCGGCGGGGACACCCGCCGCGGCGCTGAGCATGCGCAGGTGCCCGCGGGCGCTGCGGGCCGGGTGACCGGGGACGTCCCCGAGGACGACGCCGATCTCGCGGGTGGGGTGCGGGACCCGGTCGAGGGGGCGGCCGCGGAAGAGCGCGACGCCGCGGCCGGGGTCGAGGCGGAGGAGGAGGCGCAGGGCACTGGTCTTGCCCGCTCCGTGGTCACCGAGCAGGACGGTGACCCGGCCGGGGCGGGCCTCGAAGGTGAGGTCGTCGACGGCGGGGAACCGGTTGCGCTGGGGGGCGCTGGTGAGTCCGATGGCCTGGATCATGGCTTCTCTCGCGGGGCGTGAGACGGCTCGGCGGCACCCCTCGGCCCGCTCGGTGACCGAGGCGGCCGAGGGCGCGGAGGAACTGCGGGGAGGTACGGCAGCACCGTAACCCGCTATGTCCTATTTGCTACGCAATGTAGGCAGTTGTGAGGCGTGTCCTACCCCCGGGCATGCCGAAGCACGGAGTGCCCGGGACGCGCGCGACCCCGGCGGGACTAGGCCTCGGGGCGCAGCATGGGCGGGTTGAGGAGGGTGGCCCCGCCGGCCCGGAAGAGCTGGGCGGGGCGGCCGCCCTGGCGTGTCGTCGTGCCGCCGGTGGGGACCAGGAAGCCGGGCGTGCCGGTCACCTTCCGGTGGAAGTTGCGCGGGTCCAGAGCGACGCCCCACACCGCCTCGTAGACCCGGCGCAGCTCGCCGACGGTGAATTCCTGGGGGCAGAAGGCCGTGGCCAGCGAGGAGTACTCGATCTTCGAGCGGGCGCGCTCGACGCCGTCGGCGAGGATCTGCGCGTGGTCGAAGGCGAGGGGGGTCACTTGCTCGCCGTCGCGGCCGTAGCCGACCTCCTGGTCCAGCAGGTCCTCCACCGGCGCCCAGCGCACGCTGTGCGCGTCGCCTCCGGGGCGCGGGGCGGGCAGATCGGGCGCGAGCGCCAGGTGCGCGACGCTCACCACCCGCATGCGCGGGTCCCGCTTCGGGTCGCCATAGGTGGCGAGCTGTTCCAGATGGGCGGCGTTGACCGGCGAGGGGCCCGCCGGGTCGTGGGCGTTCAGCCCGGTCTCCTCGGCCAGCTCCCGCGCGGCTGCGGTCGTCAGGTCCTCGTCCCCCCGTACGAAACCGCCCGGCAGCGCCCAGCGGCCCTGGTACGGCGGCTCGCCGCGGCGGACGGCCAGCGCGCACAGCGCGTGGCGGCGCACGGTGAGCACGACCAGGTCGACGGTGACAGCGAAGGGCGGAAAGGCCGACGGGTCGTAGGGCATGACGCGATCATAGTCGTCTTCCTGACGATAAACAGGGTCTTGAGCAGGGCCGGCGAGCGCCCCCTCCGCGAGCTCCGGAATCAACCGGCTCACACCCCCAGCTGCAGGCCGTCGGCGGCTTCCTCGACCATGCCGAGGCCGAGCCTGCTGATCCTCATCGCGAACGGCTGCTCCGCGATGCGCAGCCCGGTGAACCTCAGCGCGCCGAGCGGCGCGGTGTGCAGCGGCCGCACCGCCACGCACCCCGCCGGGGCGTCGGGGCGCAGGCCGGCGAGCGCGGTCAGCAGGTGCACCGCTCCCGCGGCGGCGACGGCCGCGGGCCGGCACGCGGCCGGGTGCGGCAGCGGCGCACTCCCGGCGGTGCGCTGCTCCCCGGCGTACATCTCCGGCAGCCGGTGGCCGAAGGCGGCCGCCGCGTCCAGGGTGCCGCGCAGCAGGGCGCCGGCCTCCTTCTCGTAGCCGGCGGAGGCCAGGCCCGCCACGGCCACGGCCGTCTCGTGGACCCGGACGGCTCCGCTGCGGTGGCCGAAGGGATTGTGGCCCGGCTCCTTCGACCCGAGGCTGCGCAGGCCCCAGCCGGAGTCGAGCGCCGGTCCGCCGAGCAGCCGGGCGAGCTGCTCGGTCTGCACCCTGTCGAGCAGACCCGGTGCCTGCATTCCCCCGCCGAGCAGGCCGGTGTCGAGGAGGTGCGCGGCGGCGCTCCCCAGGTGCGGTATCCGGCGCCCCTCGGGCGTGCGGGCGGCTGCGGGACGCCCGCCGCCCGGGTCCTCCACCCAGAAGTCCTCGCGGAAGCGGCTGCGCAGCCCGGCCGCCCAGCTGCGCCAGCTCTCGGCCCCGGGGCGGCCGTAGGTCTCCAGGAGGTCGGCCCCGAGCACGGCCGCACGGTGGGCGTGCGCCTGTGTCTCGCAGCGGTACGGCCCGCCGGGCAGCGGATCCGCGAGGTACCCCTCGTCCCCCGCCGCGGCCCTCAGCCACTCGAGGCAGCGCTCGGCCGCGGGCAGCAGCGCCTCCGCCTCCCGCTCGGGGAGCCCCCACCGCCGGGCCTCGGCCAGGACGGCGGGGAACAGCAGCGTGGCCTCGGTGCCTGTGCAGCCGGGCGGCAGATGTGCCCCGGCGTGGCGCAGTGCTCCGGGGATCCGCCCCTTGTCGGGGCCCGGCCCCGCGATCTGCGTCCGGGCCAGGGTGCGCAGCGTCCCCGCGGCCAGCCGGACCCCGAGGGGGAGCGTCATCCGCGCCGCCCAGAGGGCCTCGGCAGGTGCGAGGCCGCAGCGCCAGGGGACGCCGGCCGCCAGGTGGACGTCACCGGGGCTCCCGGGGTCGCGCACGAGCAGCGCCCTGAGGTCGTCGAGGGCGGAGGCGAGCAGTGCACCTGCCCGAGGGTCGTCGCCCTCGGCCTGCGGATCGCCCCAGGGCACCGTGGAGGCACGGCCCGGGGGGACGGCCGCCTCTGGCTGCCGAACCCTGCCGGGCTGCTCGGGCAGGACGCGCAGCTCGATGCTGCGGGTGCCGCCGGGCGGGAGCTCGATCTCCCAGCAGAGCATCCCCGCCGATGCCAGGGCGTCGCCCGGAGGGGGGTCGGTGGTGACCGCCGCCTGCGCCTCGCCGGTGGACCACCGCAGCCCGGAGGCGTGCACCCCCGCGGGGACCTCGGGCCCGGGCGCACCGGCCGCGACCGCGCCCAGCTCCGCGAGGTCGGTGCCGAGCGACACCTCGACGGGCAGCCGCAGGGCGCGGGCCGCAGTGCTGCGCAAGGCGATCCGCTCCACGCCCTCCGCCGTCCGCAGGCGCTCGACCGTGACGGCGGGGTCGGGGCCGGAGTCCGCAGCGGTCCGCACGGCGCCGACGAAACGGGCCCGGTCGGCGCCGAGCATGCGTCCCTGGACGGGCAGCGGCTCGGCGCCCCCGACCTTCAGCCTGCAGCGGGCCAGGAGCCGGCGCCCGCCCCGGTAGAACCCGTCGAGACCCTGCCCGGTCATCTGCCCGTGCTCCCCGGAGATCGCCAGGGCGGGCAGTGCGACGCAGATCATGGCCGTGTGCACGGGCTGCGGGGCGGGCGGACGCCCCGGAGCGGGGCGCTGCGGCGGAGCGGAACGGGGCCGGGGCGGCTGGCCATGGGGGACGATGCCTTGCACTTGACTGCGCTCCCCTGTGGGTTTCACGAACCGGGACGACGGACGACGTTTGCGGGCCACCCGGATGAACGGCGGCGGCCCTGCCGAGGTCACGGTGTGGGGGGCCGCCTGTGTGGGCCACGGGTTCACTGGGACCGGTCCTCGTGGCTGTGGTCCCTCTTGCGCGTGCTCCTGCGCCGTGTGCGGGGCCTGCCTGCCGGGCCGCCCGGACCGGCAGGGCCGGTGCTGCCGCCGGGCCCGCCCGGCCTCGTCCGGCGCCGGACTGCCCTCGTGGCGCCGGTGCCCTCCGCTCCGGTCGCCGTCGCCGTGGCCGCCGCCTCGATGCGCTCCACCTCGGCCCGGACCGCGTCCTGCAGGTCGCGATCGGCTTTCTCGTGGCGCAGGCACTGGCGCAGCGGCTCGGGGTCCAGCCCTTCGTTGCACGCGCGGTAGAGCAGCTGGGCGAAGACGTACTCGGGGTCGGCGGCGAGGGCCCGGCTCAGCGCGACCCTCGCCTCGGGCTGGTCGTCGGTGGCCCAGGCCACCCAGCCCGCCAGTGCGACGGGCGCGGCCGCGTACTCCGCGTACGGGGGAACGCAGCGGCGGGCGAGGGCGCGCCACAGCCGCAGGACGGCCGGGGCCTGCGGGCCCTCCATCCACTCTGCGGCGTGGTCCCGGGTGACGCGGTCCTGGAGGCCGACGATGACCGTGGCGGCCTCCTCGTCGGTCAGGAGGGAGTCGTCGCGGGCGTCGGAGGCGGGGCGGCCGGGCAGGGGCGGTGTCTCCTGGAGCCGGTCGGCCAGGGCCCGCGCGAGGGCGAGGGTCTCCTGCCGCACGGGCTCGCAGCCCTCGCCGCCGAGGATCCGCGGGACCATCGCGAAGGCCGCGGCGTCCAGGGCCTTGCGCTGCCCCTCCGCCCGGTCACCCGTGAGGGGTGCGTACCGGTCCTCCATCTCCCGGAGGGTGCCGCGGACCTCGATGCCGGCATAGGTGGCCGCGGCGGCCATGACCGACGTGCCCGGCAGGGAGAGGGGGGTGCCGTCGGGCGGGCAGCAGCGGGGGTCGGGGCAGCAGTACGACCAGAAGCGGCCGTCGGAGATGCACAGGGCCTCGTGCACCGGCATGTCGAGCCGGCCGCAGGCCCGGCGCAGGCTCTGGGCGAGCGGGCGCAGCCCCTCCATCACCTGCCGCGGGGTCCGGCCCGCGGCGGTGTCGGGGTCCTGGCAGAGGAAGATGACCACGCCGTCGGGGCGGTTGCCGCGCTTGCTGCTGCCGGTCAGGAGGGTTTCGGCGAGCTGGTCGCAGACTTCCGGCCATTCCTCGCCGCTGCGCGGGATGCCGAGCCTCAGCCGGCCGCCGAAGCGGCCCCGGTCGCCGTGGAGGGCGACGAGGACGATGCTGTCGGTCGGGTGGAAGCCGAGCAGGTACGGGAGGGCGTCGGCCAGCTCGGCCGGCGAGCGGAGGGTGACCTGCTGCCCGGGGTCCCCTGCCGTGCCGGGCACGGCGGCGGACGGGGAGGAGGGCGTGGACGGGCGGGCGGATTCGTTGTGCTGCGTCATGGCCCGAGAGTCCCGCGGGTCCGCCGCAGCCCGCCAGGCCTGTGGATAACTCCGGAATATGGTCCTACTAATGCTGTGGACAGCGGTTTCCACAGCCTGGCCGGCCCGTTCGCGCATTGTCAGTGCACTCGTGTTGCATGGGGGCATGACGAACGAAGACCTCCGCGCCTCGGCCGACGCCGTCCTGGCCCGCCTCGTCGGGGACCCCACGGGCAAGGCCAGACTGCGGGAGGACCAGTGGCTGGCGATCGAGGCGCTGGTCGCCCACCACCGTCGCGCTCTGGTCGTGCAGCGCACGGGGTGGGGCAAGTCGGCGGTGTACTTCGTCGCGACGGCGCTGCTGCGGGCCCGGGGCAGCGGGCCCACGGTGATCGTCTCGCCGCTGCTCGCGCTGATGCGCAACCAGGTGGACGCCGCGGCACGGGCCGGGATCCACGCGCGCACGATCAACTCCGCCAACGTCGAGGAGTGGGACACCGTCCAGGCCGAGGTGGCCGCGGGCGCGGTCGACGTGCTGCTGGTGAGCCCCGAGCGGCTCAACAACCCCGACTTCCGCGACCAGGTCCTGCCCAAGCTCGCCGCCGCCACCGGCCTGCTGGTCGTCGACGAGGCCCACTGCATCTCCGACTGGGGCCACGACTTCCGGCCCGACTACCGCCGCCTGCGCACGATGCTCGCCGACCTTCCGCCCGGTGTCCCCGTCCTCGCCACGACGGCCACGGCCAACGCCCGCGTCACCGCCGACGTCGCCGAGCAGCTGGGCACGGGCGAGGAGTCGACGCAGGCGCTGGTGCTGCGCGGTGCGCTGGACCGGGAGAGCCTGAGCCTCAGCGTCCTGCAGCTGCCCGACGCCGCGCACCGGCTGGCCTGGCTCGCCGACCACCTCGCCGAGCTCCCCGGCTCCGGCATCATCTACACGCTCACCGTCGCGGCCGCCGAGGAGGTCACCGCGTTCCTGCGCCGGTGCGGCCACACGGTGGCGTCCTACACCGGCAAGACGGAGAACGCGGACCGCCTGCAGGCCGAGGAGGACCTGCAGGCCAACCGCGTCAAGGCGCTCGTCGCCACGTCGGCGCTGGGCATGGGCTTCGACAAGCCGGACCTGGGCTTCGTGGTCCACCTGGGCTCCCCCTCCTCCCCCATCGCCTACTACCAGCAGGTCGGCCGCGCGGGCCGCGGCGTCGAGCACGCCGAGGTCCTGCTGCTCCCGGGCCGGGAGGACGAGGCGATCTGGAAGTACTTCGCCTCCCTCGCGTTCCCCTCGGAGGAGCAGGTCCGCCGGACCCTGGAGGTGCTCGCCGCATCGGACCGCCCCGTCTCCCTGCCGGCCCTGGAGCCCCAGGTAGAGCTGCGGCGTTCGCGCCTGGAGACCATGCTCAAGGTCCTCGACGTCGACGGCGCCGTGCACCGGGTGCGCGGCGGCTGGACCGCGACGGGCCGCCCGTGGACATACGACGCTGAGCGGTACGCCTGGGTGGAGCGGCAGCGCGGGGCCGAGCAGCAGGCGATGCGCGACTACGCCGCCACGGCGCAGTGCCGGATGGAGTTCCTGCGCCGTCAGCTGGACGACGAGCAGGCGGCCCCGTGCGGGCGCTGCGACAACTGCACGGGACCGCGCTTCGGCACGGAGGTCTCCGCCGGGGCGCTCGACGCGTCGCGGGGCGAGCTGGGGCGCCCGGGCGTGGAAGTCGAACCGCGCCGGATGTGGCCCACGGGAATGCCGGCCGTAGGCGTCGACCTCAAGGGCCGCATCCCGGCCGGCGAACAGGCCGCGCCCGGCCGGGCTCTCGGGCGGCTGTCCGACATCGGCTGGGGCAACCGGCTGCGCCCTCTCCTCGCCCCGCACACTCCGGACGGCCCTGTTCCGGACGACGTCGCGGGCGCAGTGGTGACCGTGCTGGCCGACTGGGCCCGCGGGCCCGGCGGTTGGGCCTCCGGCACTGCGGACGCCCCCGGCCGCCCCGTGGGCGTCGTCACGCTCGCCTCGCGCACCCGGCCGCAGCTGATCCGCTCGCTCGGCGAGCACATCGCCACGGTCGGCCGGATGCCCCTGCTGGGCACGGTCGAGTACGGAGGCGCGGACACCGACACCCGGGTGCCCCGCACCAACAGCGCGCAGCGGCTGCGTGCGCTGGACGGCGCGCTGACGGTGCCGCCGGCCCTCGCGGAGGCCCTGGCCTCGGCCGGAGGGCCGGTCCTGCTCGTGGACGATCTCACCGACACCGGGTGGACGCTGGCCGTGGCCGCACGACTGCTGCGGCGCTCCGGCGCACCGCAGGTGTTCCCGCTGGTTCTGGCGGTGCAGGGCTAGCCGCGCACGGCACGCGGTGCGGCGGGGGCGGGTGAGGGCGGCGAGCCGCGCGCCGTCGGCCAATGGCGCCAATTGATCGTTGCCGCCTGCCCCCGGCACCGCGAGAATTGGACGCGATCCCGCTCTCGTCCGTCCACGGCCCGCCGGGGACGGCCGTCGTGGCGTGCACTCCTGCCCGGCGCCGTCCGGCCCATGGCCACGCAGCCGAAGGAGGGTCATGGCCTTCGACTTCGTACCGCCGCCTCCCGCCGAAGCCGAGCACCGGCTGAGCCGGATGCTGGAGCCCGCCGAATGGGCCGCGGCCGGAATCCCCCTGCTGCGCAACCCGCGTGAGGTGATCACCGGCCTGCACGCCCGTCACCTTCCGGCGCCGTCGACGGCCGTCGTCGCCGTTCTCGATCACGACGAACGGCTCACGGCCAGCGCCTCGTTCGTCCGCCGTCCCGTCCCGCCCGACGGCTGGGAGCTGCGCAACGCACTTCTTGCACAGCTGCGCCGGGTGATCCCGCACGACCTGCGGCGGCGCACGCCGGTGCGTACCGCCGTGCTGCTCTACTGCCGACCGGGCGAGGCCCATTGGACGGAGGAGGACGGGGCGTGGATGTGGGGCCTGCGTGACGCCTGCACGCTGCACGGGCTGCGCTGCGGCGCGTACATCACGCTGACCGAGAGCGGCTGGCAGATCCTCGGCGAGGGCCGCAGCGGACGCCGGCCGCGGTCACCGGCGCATGCCCAGGCGTCCATGACGTCCGGCGGCGGTGCGCACGAGGCACACCGCCGCACGGTCGCCCGCTGACGGACACGCGGGGACAGCACGTCCCCGGAACAAGCTCGAACCCCGCGGCCGGCACCTCTCGGAGGCGCACGACCGCCGGGTTCGTCCTCAGACGCCCGCGGAGATCAGGGCGTTGACGCGCTGCGGGTCGCCGCAGACGATCAGCAGCCCGCCGGCGCGGCCCATCGCTGCGGGCAGCGCGCGGGTCACCGCGTCGTCCGCGCCGCCGTTGACGGCCACGACCACGACCGGCCGCGTTCCCGCGCGCTCCGCGTCGGCGGCCGCGTAGAAGACGTCGTCGCGGGCGTCGTGCTGCGCCCAGTACGACGCCTCGCCGAAGGACAGCTCGTGCGCCGCCCACGGGTGCGGGTCGCCGGTCGTCAGCACCAGGATCTCGCCGGGCGCACGGCCGGTGTCGAGCAGCAGGTCGACGGCCTCGTCCGCAGCGTCCAGGGCACCCTGCGCGGAGGCGGGGATCAGCTGGATCTGCGGGCCGGCGGCCGGGGTGGCCGGCTGCGCCGCGGCGGGCCGGGACGGTGCCGGGACCGGACGGTGGGCGCCGGGGCCGGGCCGTGCCGGGGCCGGAGCCGGGCGGGGGCCAGGGACAGGGCGGGGGGTCGGCGCCGTACGGCCGGGGGCCGGCACGGCACGGGGACCCGGGACACTCTCGTGAATCTGAGGCTCCTCGGGGATGAGAGGCATGAGTTGATGTTTATCAAACGCCGGTGCGAGTCGCATCGGCGGGTGGCGGTCAGGGCCGCTCAGAATTCGAAACCGAGCTGGCCACCGGCCTCCAGTGAAGCTGCTTCGGGGACGCTGCGAACCCGCTTGAGGTGCTGCCACCTGGGCAGCGCGTCCAGATACGACCAGGACAACCGGTGGTGCGGGGTGGGGCCCAGCGCCTCGAGAGCGGCGCGGTGCACCGGCGAGGGGTATCCGGCGTTGTCACAGAAGCCGAAGTCCTCGAAGCCGACGCCCAGTTCCGCCATCATCGCGTCGCGCCGGACCTTGGCGAGCACGGACGCCGCCGCGACGACCACGCAGGACTGGTCGCCCTTGATGACCGTACGGACCCGCCAGGGATCGCCGAGGTAGTCGTGCTTGCCGTCGAGGATCACCGCCTCGGGCCGGACGGGCAACGCCTCCAGCGCGCGGGACGCGGCCAGTCGCAGCGCCGCCGTCATACCCAGTTCGTCGATCTCCTGTGGGGAGGAGTGGCCGAGTGCGTGGGCGGTGACCCAGCTCTCCAGCTGGACGGCGAGGGCGGCGCGCCGCTTGGGCGTCAGCAGCTTGGAGTCGGTCAGGCCCTCGGGAGGGCGGCGCAGTCCTGTGACGGCCGCGCACACGGTGACCGGACCGGCCCAGGCACCCCGGCCGACCTCGTCGAGCCCGGCGACGACCTTGACTCCGGTCGTTGCGCGCAGGGAGCGCTCGACGGTGTGGGTAGGCGGTTCGTACGGCATGGCGCCAGCAAGCGTACGCCCCTACGGGTGGCCCGAGTAGCCCCGCCCCCTCCCTTTTCTTATGGTCGGTTCCATTCCGGTTCCTGCGGCCGGTTCACCTACCGCCGGCCCCGCCGGACGGGAGCCAGTCCGGCAGGTCCTCGGTGCGCCGGAGCCAGTCGGCAGGAGGCGTCCCCCGCTCGCCCGCGGCGACCACTCCGCCGACGATGGCGCAGTTGGTGTCCACGTCGCCGCCCACCTGTGCGGTGGTCCAGAAGGCGGCCTCGTAGGACGTGAGGTTGCGCGCCGCGGACCACAGGGCGAACGGCACGGTGTCGTGCGCGCTGGTGCGGCGGCCGCAGCCGAGGACGGCGGCGACCGTGGTCGGGTCGCCGTAGTCGAGCATGTCCCGCGCGCGCCGCAGACCGGCCTGCACGGCACTGCGCGGCACCAGGGCGATGACGCCCTCCAGGAGCGCGTCGGGGGCCACGGGCCCGGCCGGAGCGGCGGCGATGGCCGCGGCGGCGGCCACGGCCATGGTCCCGGCCACCGCCTCGCGGTGCTGGTGGGTGGTGTACGCGGAGATCTCGGCCTGGTGCGTGGCCTGTTCCGGGTCGTCCGCGTACCAGGCGCCGAGCGGGGCGATGCGCATCGCCGCGCCGTTGCCCCAGGAGCCCTGCCCGTTGAAGAGGGCCGAGGCCAGCTCGCGCCAGTCGCCGCCCTCGCGGACCAGGCGCAGCATGCGGCCCACGGCCGGGCCGTATCCCCGGTCGAAGTCGTGGTGCTCAGCGAAGGAGCGGGCGAGCGCGTCCTGGTCGATGCGCCCGTGCCCGGCGAGGACGGCCAGCACGGAGCAGGCCATCTCGGTGTCGTCGGTCCACTGCCAGGGGGACGGGGGCAGCTCGCGCCGCTTGAGTGACGGGTAGTTGCCCGGGACGAAGAACTGGGAGCCGAGGGCGTCGCCGAGGGCCAGCCCGCGCAGGCTCGCCAGTGCGCGGTGGAATCGGTCAGCGGTCATCGGTGCGAACTCTAACCGGTGAAGCCGTACGGTTCAGGTGTGCACCAGCGCTCGAAGGGCCGATCGAGGTGGTACCGGCCGTCCGGCCCGAGGAGCAGGGCACGGGTCTCCGCATTGCCCGGGTTCGACAGGCACTCGAACTCCGCGACCGTCCAGTGGAACCACCGCATGCAGAAGAGCCGCATGGTCAGGCCATGGGTGACCAGCAGGACGTTGGGCGGGTGGTCGGGGTCCTCGAAGCTGCGCCACAGGCTCTCCAGGAAGGCTCCCACGCGGTCGTAGACGTCCGCGCCGGACTCGCCCTGGGCGAAGCGGTAGAAGAAGTGGCCGTAGGCGTCCCTGTAGGCCTTCTGCCTGCGCACGTCGACGAGGTCCTGCCAGTTCCCCCAGTCCTGCTCGCGCAGCCGGGGTTCCTCGCGGACGCGGACGCGGCCCGGGTCGAGCCCCAGGGCCCGGAAGGTCTGGTGGGTGCGGCGGTAGGGCGAGACGTAGGCCGAGACCCGCTCGTCGCCGAAGAGGTCGCGGAGGGGAGCCCCTGCGTCCCTGGCCTGCTGGCGGCCCTTCTCCGTCAGGCTCAGGGCGTGGTCGGGCTCGCGTTCGTAGACGGTGTCGTCGACGTTGCCCACCGACTCGCCGTGCCGGATGAGAACGATGCGTCGGGGCCGTGGCATGCCGCCACCCTAGATCGCGCGCCGTCCGGCCGCCTCGCTAGCCCGTGACCAGCGCCCGGCCTGCCCGTATCTCGCACTGCCGGCCCTTGAAGCGCTGCCGCAGGTGCCGGTCGTGGGTGACCACGACCAGGGCGCCGGACCATGCGGCCAGGGCCTCTTCCAGCTGCTCGACCAGGCCGAGGGCGAGGTGGTTCGTCGGCTCGTCCAGCAGGAGGAGGTCGGCGGGCCGGGCGAGGAGGCGGGCGAGCCCCAGGCGGCGGCGCTGTCCGGCCGAGAGGGCGCCGACGGGCACGTGGAGGTCGCGCTCCCGGAAGAGCCCGTAGGACAGCAGCAGGGCCCTGTGTTCCTCCTCGGTGCCCGTCAGGCCGCGGGCGAAGGCGGCGAGCAGCCGTTCCGCGGGGCGGGTCACGGGGATCTCCTGGGCGAGGTAGCCGATGCTCCCCCGCCGGGTCACGGTGCCGGCGTCCGGCTCGGTGACGCCGGCGAGCAGACGGAGCAGGGTGCTCTTCCCCGCGCCGTTGGCCCCGTGCACCAGCAGCCGCTCACCCGCGCCGACCTCCATCCGGCGGACCGCGAGCCGTTCCCCGACCCGCACGTCCTCCAGCGCCACGAGGACGCCTCCGGCCGTGCCCGCCGCCGGGCGGGCGCCGAAGCGCAGGGGCTCCGGCGGGCGGGGTACCGGATTCTCCTGGAGCCGGCGCAGCCGCTCCTGGGCGTTGCGCACCCGGCTGGAGACCGAGGCCTGGACTCGGCCCTTGTCGCGGTCGTAGGCCATCTTGTTGCCGTCCTTGGCGGCCCGGCCCGGGGCCACGCGCCGGGCGACGGTCGCAGCGGCGCCCTCGAGCGCCGTGGTCTCGGCCGACCACTCCTCGTACGCCTGCTCCCAGCGCCGGCGGGCCGCGGCCTGCTCCTCGACGAACCCGGCGTATCCCCCGCCGTAGCGGACGAGGGACCTGCGGTCGGCGTCGAGCTCCACCACGGCGGTGGCGACGCGTTCGAGGAAGACGCGGTCGTGGGAGACGGCGAGGACGGTGCCGGGGTGCGCCCGCAGGGTGTCCTCGAGCCAGACCAGGGCAGCGCCGTCCAGGTGGTTGGTCGGCTCGTCCAGGAGCATGACCTCGGGGGCAGCCGCGATGAGGCAGGCGAGCCCGAGGCGAGCCTGTTCCCCTCCGGAGAGGCTGCCCAGCAGCCTCTCCCGCCCGACGTGGGCGAGACCCAGGGCGTGCAGCGCCTTGTCCACCCTGGCGTCGGCCTCGTAGCCGCCGCGCGCCTCGAAGGCGCTGAGCAGCTCGCCGTACTCCTCCAGGACTTCGGGCCCGGCCTCCCCCATGGCGTCCTCCAGCTCCCGGAGCCTGCGCTCCATCGCACGGAGGTCGGCCAGCGCCAGGTCGACGGCGTCACCCACCATGCGGTCCGGGGGAAGCTCGGGCGTCTGCCCCAGGCGGGCCACGCCGCCCTCCGCCCCGGCGACGACGGTTCCGTCGTCGGGCACCTCGAGGCCGGCGAGGAGCCTGAGCAGCGTGGACTTCCCGGCGCCGTTCTCTCCGACGATGCCGATCCGCTCGCCCGGCCGCACCGAGAACGTGACGTCGTCCAGGAGCGGGCGGTCACCCCGGGACATGGACACACCACGCAAAGAAAGCTGAGTGGGCACGCACAAACCTCCGTCGGCATCGGGCGCGGGGCTCTGGGAGACCCCTGCGGGGACGCGCTTCCCGGCCGCCTCACACCAAATGCGACCCAAGTTGCGTTACGCTCAGCATGACACGCCCGCCCATTTAACGCAACAGGAGTTGCAGTTGCCTTCGACGCCTTCCTCCCCGGTGCCCCCGCCCCCCTCAGCCTCCCCCTCCCCGCCCTCCTCCGCGCCGGGCACGGTACGGCCCGGCGGGCGCACCGCCCGTACCCGAGCAGCCGTGCGCGACGCCGTCCTCGCGGGGCTGGTCGAGTACGGCTATCCGGGGCTCACCGTGGAGTACGTCGCCGAGCAGTCCGGCGTCCACAAGACGACGCTCTACCGCCGCTGGGGCGGGGTCGAAGGGCTCGTCGCGGACGCACTGGACCTCGCCGGAGAGGACGCGTGGACGCCGCCCGACACGGGCACCCTCAGGGGCGATCTGCACGCCCTGGCACAGGAGGTCGTCGACACCTTCGCCGACCCGGCCGCCGGAGCGGCTCCGGGGGCCTTCATCGCCGCCGCGTTCCAGTCGGAGCGGGCGGCGGAGGCCCTGCGCGCTTTCTACGCCGAGCGCTTCGCGCGCTGCGCGCCCCTGGTCGAACGAGCCGTCGCCCGCAGCGAGGCGCCGGCCGGTACCGACCACGGCTCCCTCGCCCGGGCCGTGTCGGCCCCGCTGTTCTTCCGGCTGTTCATCACCCGGGAGCCCCTCGACGACGCCGTCGCCGACCAGGCTGCGGACGCCGCCCTCGCAGCGGCCCGCGCGGGCGTCTTCGCGTCACCGGCCTGACGCCCGTGGCCGACCGGCCGTCACACCGTCCAGGAAGGTTCCAGCGCGACGATGTCGCCGCCGACCGACGCGACGTCGGCCTCGGTCTGCGCCCGCAGGGCGAGCCGTTCGACCCGCTCCGCGCGGTACTTCCCGTGCTCGGCCTCGGAGTCCCACACGGACAGCACCAGGAACTCCCGGCCCGGCGCCTCCCCGAAGACACCGCGCAGCATCCCCGGGGACCCGGCCATGGCCGGGTTCCACACCTTCTCCTGCATCAGGGTGAAGTGCTCCACGCGGTCCTCCCGGACCCGGCAGTGGGCGATCCGCACCACGTCCGCATCCGCGAACTGCGGCCGGAAGCCGACCTTCACGTCAAACCGGTGCTCGAACAGCCGCACTTGGGCGTTCTTGAAGGTTCCCGCCTGGGACGCCGCGAGCCGGTCGTGGGAGCGCGCCATGAAGGAGTCGTAGAACGCCCGGCTCTCCCAGAAGCCGAAGAGGTGCACCACATGCGGACGCCCTCTGCTCCAGCCTCCGCCCTGCCCCCGGAACCCGGGCTCGCCGAGCAGGCCCGCCCATTTTCGTTGTCCGCGTTCGAAGCCGCGGCGGTCGACCACGGTGCAGCGAGTCCACTTGACCAGCACCGCGCCATCGTACGGCCCGGACGGCGGCCCGCAGTCACGTACCGGAGGACTGCACCCGTGCGAGGGTCACGCCGTCGGCCTCGTCGAGCCCGATCCGGAACTCACGCGCCAGCAGGTCCACCAACTCCGCCACGGGCACCTCCCGTTGCTCCTCGGAACCGTCGGGGCGGGCGGTTACGAGCATGGAGCCCACCAGACTCCGCCGTATGCCGGGCTCCGTCTGCTGTACCACCACGCGCGAGACGAAGGGCGAGTGCGGGTGCGTGGAGATGTAGTGGTTCATCACCGTGTAGTCGACCGGGAAACGTTCCTCCGGGCCGAAGGCGTACAGATCGAACCAGCCCTCCGGGTGGAGCGAGCGCAGCACCCGTACGTCCTGGGACTGCCGCTCGATGCCGAACGTCCAGCCGCCCTGCTGCGCCTGCACGCCGTCCCGGAAGGGCAGGGGCTCCAGCAGCCCCTCCCCGCCGAATCCGACGTCGCACAGCCACTGCTCGCCGTCGGCCTCGACCTTGAGCGCCATGTGGGTCACCGGGCGCAGCTTGCCACTGCCCATCCTGACCCGCGCGCCGATACCCGTGAACGAGAATCCGATGCGCTCCAGGACCGCGGCGAACAGCAGGTTCTGCTCGTAGCAGTAGCCTCCGCGACGCTGCGCCACCATCTTGTCCTGCAGCGCCTTCACGTCCAGCAGAATCGGCCGCCCGAGCAGGATTTCCAGGTTCTCGAAGGGGAAGGCGGCCACATGGCCACGGTGCACCGCCCTCAGCGTCGCAAGGTCCGGCCGGACCGTTTCCCCGACTCCGATGCGCGCCAGATAGGTGCCGAGGTCCAGATCCCCGCCGCCCCACACGAACTCACCCGTCATTGCTGCTCTCTCCCCTCGGCCGTTCACCCGACAGTATTCACGCTCGGTGCGGACCGCTTTCCGCCGCCGTCACGCGGCGCCCGCGGCCCCCAGCAACACCGCTGCGGCTTCCCGGGCCCTGCGCGCGGCGGCGGGCGTTCCGGTGACCGCCGCCGTGGTGATGGCGCCGTCGGTCAGGACGGCCAGCTGCTCGGCCACCGGCCCGGGCTCCGGGACGCCGGCGGCGCGCACGAGCCCGGTCAGGTATCGCAGCACCTCCGCCTTGTGGTCCCGTACGGCTTCGGCCACGGCCGGGGAGCCCGTACCCAATTCGCCGTACGCATTGATGAACGCACAGCCGCGGAAATCCGGCTCGCCGAACCATTTCTCCAGCCAGTCGAAGACGGCGAGGGGGCGTTCCGCCGCCGAGGGGCACGCGGCGACGTAGGCGGCCAGGGCGCCGCGCCAGCGCTCGTCGCGGCGCCGCAGATAGGCCTCGACCAGGACTTCCTTCGACGGAAAGCGCTGGTAGAGGCGCTTGAGCGAGACCCCGGACGCCGCACGGATCCGGTCCATCCCGACGGCCTGCACACCGTGCTCGTAGAACAGGGATTCCGCTGCGTCGAGCAGTCGGCCGTCGGCTTCGGCGATGTCCATTGCCCCTCCCGGGCTGGCGCGGAGAACGATCGTTCTCTAGGCTACCCGAGGAAGGGGAGAACGACCGTTCTCCCCGTCATTTCCTCAACCCGTCATTTCCTCGACCCGTCGTTCCCTCATGCGTCCGGAAGGCATGCGATGACCCAGCGCCCACCCCTGCCCCCCTTCGACGAATCCTCCGCCCGGGCCAAGGTCCAGGCCGCCGAGGACGCCTGGAACAGCCGCGACCCCGAGCGGGTCGCCCTCGCGTACACCGAGGACTGCGTCTGGCGGAACCGGCACGAATTCATCACCGGCCGCGACGAGATCCGGGACTTCCTCCGCCGCAAATGGGAGAAGGAACTGGATTACCGGCTGCGCAAGGAGCTCTGGTCGTGGTCCGGCAACCGGATATCGGTCTGCTTCCGGTACGAGTGGCACGACGCCGGCGGCCAGTGGTGGCGCAGCTACGGGAACGAGCAGTGGGAATTCGCCACGGACGGTCTGATGCGGCGCCGCGAGGCCAGCATCAACGACGTGCCGATCACCGCGGACCAAAGGGAATTCGGCACATCTCCGCACGGCCCTGACGCGGGCGGGGCATGACGAAGGCGGTGGCCGGAGGGTTCCCTCCGGCCACCGCCTTCACTCACTGATCAGCCGCTGTTCGGCGCAGAATTCGCCGTCCGGCGCGGAGCCGCGTCCGCGTCAGCTGCAGCCGCTGGTCGAGCCGCAGCCCTCGCAGAGGTAGCAGCTGCCCGCACGGCGCATCTTCGTGCCGCAGGAGAAGCACAGCGGCGCGTCCGCGTTCAGGCCCAGCTGCATCTCCACCAGCTCGGTGGAGTTGTGGGCCTGCTTCGGCGCGGGGACCGCCGCGGCGGCGGCCGGCCGGGACGGCTTCGGGGCCTCGGTCTGGCGCGGCGCGGACTGGGCGAGGCCCTCGACGTCGACGTCCTCGTCGGTCGGCTCGTAGGAACCGGTGTCGAGGTGGCGCTGACGCTCCTCGGCGGAGTGGATGCCGAGCGCCGAGCGGGTCTCGAAGGGCAGGAAGTCCAGCGCCACGCGGCGGAAGATGTAGTCGACGATCGACTGCGCCATCCGCACGTCCGGGTCGTCGGTCATGCCGGCCGGCTCGAAGCGCATGTTGGTGAACTTCGAGACGTAGGTCTCCAGCGGCACGCCGTACTGCAGACCGACCGAGACGGCGATCGAGAAGGCGTCCATCATGCCCGCGAGGGTCGAGCCCTGCTTGGACATCTTCAGGAAGACCTCGCCGAGACCGTCGTCCGGGTAGGAGTTGGCGGTCATGTAGCCCTCGGCACCGCCCACTGTGAAGGAGGTGGTGATGCCCGGGCGGCCCTTGGGGAGGCGCTTGCGGACGGGGCGGTACTCGACGATCTTCTCCGCGGCGGCGGGGGCGGCCTCGGGGGCCTTGGCCTCCGTCTTCTCCTTCTTCTTGGCGGAGAGCGGCTGGCCGACCTTGCAGTTGTCGCGGTAGATCGCGAGGGCCTTCAGGCCGAGCTTCCAGCCCTCGAAGTAGACCTCCTCGACCTCCTCGACGGTGGCCGACTCCGGCAGGTTCACCGTCTTGGAGATCGCGCCCGACAGGAACGGCTGCGCGGCGGCCATCATGCGCACGTGGCCCATGGCGGAGATCGCGCGCTCGCCCATGGCGCAGTCGAAGACCTCGTAGTGCTCGGACTTCAGGCCCGGGGCGTCGATCACGTTGCCGTGCTCGGCGATGTGGGCGACGATCGCCTCGACCTGCTCCGGCTGGTAGCCCAGGCGCTTGAGCGCCTTCGGCACCGTGTTGTTCACGATCTGCATCGAGCCGCCGCCGACGAGCTTCTTGAACTTGACCAGGGCCAGGTCCGGCTCGACGCCCGTGGTGTCGCAGTCCATCATCAGGCCGATGGTGCCGGTGGGCGCCAGGACGGACGCCTGGGCGTTGCGGAAGCCGTCCTTCCCGCCGAGGCGGATGACGTCCTGCCAGGCTTCGGTCGCCGCGGCCCACACCGGGGTGTCCAGGTCGTCCATGCGCCGGGCGACACCGTTGGCGTCGGCGTGCTGCTGCATGACGCGCTTGTGGGCGTCGGCGTTGCGGGCGTAGCCGTCGTACGGGCCGACGACCGCGGCCAGCTCGGCGGAGCGCTTGTAGGAGGTGCCGGTCATCAGGGAGGTGATGGCACCGGCGAGGGCGCGGCCGCCGTCGCTGTCGTAGGCGTGGCCGGTGGCCATCAGCAGGGCGCCGAGGTTGGCGTAGCCGATGCCCAGCTGGCGGAAGGCGCGGGTGGTCTCGCCGATCTTCTCGGTCGGGAAGTCGGCGAAGCAGATGGAGATGTCCATCGCCGTGATGACGAGCTCGACGACCTTGGCGAAGCGCTCGGCGTCGAACGACTGGTTGCCCTTGTCGTCGTCGCGCAGGAACTTCATGAGGTTGAGGGAGGCGAGGTTGCACGAGGAGTTGTCCAGGTGCATGTACTCGCTGCACGGGTTGGACGCGGTGATCCGGCCCGACTCCGGCGAGGTGTGCCAGTGGTTGATCGTGTCGTCGTACTGGATGCCCGGGTCGGCGCAGGCCCACGCGGCCTCGGCCATCTTGCGGAAGAGGCCCTTGGCGTCGATCTCCTCGATGACCTCACCGGTCATCCGGGCGCGCAGCCCGAACTTCGAGCCGGTCTCGACGGCCTTCATGAACTCGTCGTTGACGCGGACGGAGTTGTTGGCGTTCTGGTACTGGACGGAGGTGATGTCGTCGCCGCCCAGGTCCATGTCGAAGCCGGCGTCGCGCAGGGCGCGGACCTTCTCCTCCTCCTTCACCTTGGTCTCGATGAAGGCCTCGACGTCGGGGTGGTCGACGTCGAGGACGACCATCTTGGCCGCGCGGCGCGTGGCGCCGCCCGACTTGATCGTTCCTGCGGAGGCGTCGGCGCCGCGCATGAAGGAGACCGGGCCGGAGGCGTTGCCGCCGGAGGAGAGCAGCTCCTTGGAGGAGCGGATGCGGGAGAGGTTCAGGCCGGCGCCGGAGCCGCCCTTGAAGATCATCCCCTCTTCCTTGTACCAGTCGAGGATCGACTCCATGGAGTCGTCGACGGAGAGGATGAAGCAGGCGGAGACCTGCTGCGGCTGCTTGGTGCCGACGTTGAACCAGACCGGCGAGTTGAAGCTGAAGACCTGGTGCAGCAGGGCGTAGGTCAGCTCGTGCTCGAAGATCTCGGCGTCCGCCGGGGACGCGAAGTAGCCGTGCTGCTCGCCCGCCTTGCGGTAGGTCAGCACGACCCGGTCGATGAGC
The DNA here is from genome assembly GCF_001445655.1 of Streptomyces roseifaciens. NCBI lineage: Bacteria > Bacillati > Actinomycetota > Actinomycetes > Kitasatosporales > Streptomycetaceae > Streptomyces > Streptomyces roseifaciens. The sequence goes on along the minus strand of NZ_LNBE01000005.1, from coordinate 63,192 downwards.
TGACGGAGGCTGGACTCGCGCTCGGGCGAACCCGTGGCACCGCGGAAGTACTTGCTCGTGACGATGTTGACCGCGTTCACCGACCAGAAGTCGGGGAACTCCACGCCGCGCTGCTCGAAGTTGATCGAGCCGTCGCGCCAGTTGGTCATGACGACGTCACGGCGCTCCCACACGACCTCGTCGTACGGGTGCACACCGGGGGTGGTGTGGATGCGCTCGATACGCAGACCCTTGCCGCCCTTGTTCCCCTTGGCGCGGGAACCTCGTGCCGGGCCGCTCGTCGTCTCGGTCATGCCGCCTCCCTCTACGGGCAAAACGCCCTAATGCGCCCAATTCTTCCGTGGCGCGCTATGTCTGTCTTAGCCCGGGCGCGCGGCGCGCCGGGCAGGTCTGTGGTGGCCGCTGCTACTCGGCGGCCGCGGTGGGCGCGGGAACCTGCGGGTCCCCGTCGCAGTCGCCGGCGGTCGCGGCGGACCGCTTCTCGCGGAGCTCCGCGACGGCGGCCTCGAAGTCCTCGAGCGAGTCGAACGCCTGGTACACGGACGCGAACCGCAGATACGCGACCAGGTCGAGGTCCCGGAGGGGGCCGAGTATGGCCAGACCCACGTCATGGGTGGAGAGCTCGGCGCTGCCCGTGGCGCGCACTGCCTCCTCCACCCGCTGGCCGAGCTGGGCCAGGGCGTCCTCGGTGACCGGGCGGCCCTGGCACGCCTTGCGCACTCCGGAGATGACCTTCGTGCGGCTGAAGGGCTCGGTGACCCCGCTCCGCTTGATCACCATCAGTGACGCGGTCTCCACGGTCGTGAAACGACGGGAGCAGTCGGGGCACTGGCGCCGCCGGCGGATCGAGCAGCCGTCATCGGTGGTCCGGCTGTCGACGACGCGGCTGTCGGGGTGCCTGCAGAAGGGGCAGTGCATGGCTCTCCACCCTCCTCACCCTCGTAGGACTGTGCACGATCTTCAGCCTCGGCGGACCCTCGAACGGGGGCCTTGCGAAGCAGCCCCCAGCATAGGCGATGACGGCGGCCGCAAATGACCGGCGACACCCCTCGACCACAACCTGTGGGCGGCTGCCGCCAATCAAACCACTAGATCTGGTGCCGCGTGGTGAGCCGCGCCGGACGCGTTTCGCAGTCGCGAGGACCGGTCCCGACCCTACGCGAGCCGCCCCGGCACCAAGGGCACGGGGGCTTTGATGACACACTGGGACCACCGCGGAGCCGCTGCACGGAAGGGTCCGGGGCGGACCGGCCGGGCCCGCACGAGGCCCGTACGGGCGGGCGGCCCGCTCGGTGCGCTTCGCACCGAAGGGTACCGTAATAGGTCGAATTGATCTTCAGCCGTACACCCTCAGCCCTGATCACGTCAGGCAAACTTCGATATTTCACTCGAACGTGTGTTTGGCGCAACCTTTCGAAAGCAACTACCGTTGTCCAGCTAGGGAGAACATTTCGAGAGGGGCCGACGTGACCACCACCGCAGACAGCGCCACAATCACCGCCCAGGACCGCTCCCAGAACCGACTCGACCAGGCACACCCGATGAATGACGCAGCCATGAGCACCGAGGGGCAGAAGCCCGCTCGGGCCCTCCCGGGGCGACCTCCAGGCATCCGGGCCGACAGCTCGGGTCTCACCGACCGCCAACGGCGGGTCATCGAAGTGATCAGGGATTCCGTCCAGCGCCGGGGCTACCCACCCTCCATGCGGGAGATCGGCCAGGCGGTGGGGCTGTCGAGCACCTCGTCCGTGGCCCACCAGCTCATGGCCCTGGAGCGCAAGGGCTTCCTGCGCAGGGATCCGCACCGCCCCCGGGCCTACGAGGTGCGCGGCTCCGACCAGCCCAGCTCGCAGCCCACGGACACCACCGGCAAGCCCGCCGCCTCCTATGTGCCGCTCGTCGGCCGGATCGCCGCGGGTGGCCCCATCCTCGCCGAGGAGTCCGTCGAGGACGTCTTCCCGCTCCCCCGCCAACTGGTCGGTGACGGCGAGCTGTTCGTCCTGAAGGTCGTCGGCGACTCCATGATCGAGGCCGCCATCTGTGACGGCGACTGGGTGACGGTCCGCCGCCAGCCCGTCGCGGAGAACGGCGACATCGTGGCCGCCATGCTCGACGGGGAGGCCACGGTCAAGCGCTTCAAGCGCGAGGACGGCCATGTGTGGCTGCTGCCGCACAACGCCGCCTACCAGCCGATCCCCGGCGACGAGGCCACCATCCTCGGCAAGGTCGTGGCGGTGCTGCGCCGCGTGTGAGGCACAGGGCCGCAAGGCCGGGCCCCGGAACCACCTGCGCCGGTTCCGGGGCTCTTTTCCTTGCAGGCTCTTCCACCGGCTCCATCAGCTCTATCGGCCAGCTCTATCTGCATGCTGCTGCCGACAGGCTCTGCCGGCAGCATGCCCTCCTAGCGGCCCTCCGCCTTCGCCGCCTCGTCGATCGCCGCCAGGGAGCGGCGCACCTGATTACGGTCCGTGGTGTACCAGAAATCCGGCAGGGACGACTTCAGGAAGCCGCCGTAGCGGGCCGTGGCCAGCCGGGGGTCGAGCACGGCGACGACACCGCGGTCCCCCGAGGCCCGGACGAGCCGTCCGGCACCCTGGGCCATCAGCAGCGCCGCATGCGTCGCCGCCACGGCCATGAAGCCGTTGCCGCCCGCTTCCTCCACCGCCTTCTGCCGGGCGCTCATCAGAGGATCGTCCGGCCGCGGGAAGGGCACCCGGTCCATCACCACCAGCTGGCAGCTCGGCCCCGGCACATCGACCCCCTGCCACAGGGACAGCGTGCCGAACAGGCACGTACGGGCGTCGGCGGCGAAGTTACGGATCAGCTCGCCGAGCGTCTCCTCGCCCTGCAGCAGGATCGGCACGTCGAGCCGGCCGCGCAGCTCCTCGGCCGCGGCCTGAGCGGCACGCATCGAGGAGAACAGCCCGAGCGTCCGGCCGCCGGCGGCCTCCACCAGCTCGGCCAGCTCGTCGAACATGTCCGTACGGCTGCCCTCGCGGCCGGGCTGGGACAGATGCCGGGCGACGTAGAGGATGCCCTGCTTGGGATAGTCGAACGGCGAGCCGACGTCGACGCCCTTCCACTCGGGGCTCTCCGCGCCGCCGGTGCCCTCGGGGGCCAGGCCCAGGGACGCCGCCACGCCGTTGAAGTCACCGCCGAGCTTGAGCGTGGCCGAGGTGAGCACCACGGACCGCTCGCTGAAGAGCTTCTCGCGCAGCAGCCCGGAGACGGAGAGCGGGGCGACGCGCAGGGACGCCCCGAAGCGGTCGTGGCGCTCGTACCAGACGACGTCGTACTCGGAGCCCTCCACGATGCGCTCGGCGACCGCGTGGATGTTCTCCACGGAGGCCAGGGCCTGCTTGCGGACCGCGTCCTCGTCCTGGACGGACTTGTCGCGGGTGTTGCCGATGGCCGAGATGACCGTCCGGGCGGCATCGCGCAGCGCCATCAGGGCGTACTCGAGATCGTCGGGGATCTCCTCCAGCCGGCCCGGGAGGGCCAGCTCCATCAGGCGCTCGAAGCTCTCGGCCGCGGTCTGCAGGGCGTCGGCGGCCTTCTCGTCGACGAGCTTGGCCGCGCGGCGCACCGCGCGGTTGACCTGGCCGGGGGTGAGCTCGCCGGTGGCGACGCCGGTGACCCGGGAGACCAGCTCATGGGCCTCGTCGACGATGAGGACCTCGTGGCCGGGGAGCACCGGGGCGCCCTCGATGGCGTCGATCGCCAGCAGGGCATGGTTGGTGACCACCACGTCGGCGAGCTTGGCCCGCTCCCGGGCGGCCTCGGCGAAGCACTCGGCGCCGTACGCGCACTTCGAGGCGCCCAGGCACTCCCGGGACGTGACCGACACCTGGGACCACGCCCGGTCGGAGACGCCGGGGGTGAGATCGTCACGGTCGCCCGTCTCGGTCTCGTCGGCCCAGTCGCGCAGGCGCAGCAGGTCCTTGCCGAGCTTGCTGGAGGGCGCCGCCGCCTCGAAGGGGTCGAAGAGGCCCTCCTCCTCGTCCTGCGGGACCCCCTCGTGCAGCCGGTGCAGGCACAGGTAATTGGAGCGGCCCTTGAGCATGGCGAACTGCGGGCGGCGGCGCAGCAGCGGCTGCAGGGCGTCCACCGTCCGCGGGAGATCGCGCTCCACGAGCTGGCGCTGGAGCGCCAGCGTCGCGGTGGCCACCACCACGCGCTCGCCGTGGGCCAGGGCCGGCACCAGATAGCCGAGGGACTTTCCGGTGCCGGTGCCCGCCTGCACGAGCAGGTGGGAGTCGCCGTCGACGGCTTCGGCGACGGCTTCGGCCATGGTGACCTGACCGGGCCGCTCCGTGCCGCCGACGGCGGTGACGGCGGCGTGCAGCAGGTCGGTGAGGGAGGGCGAGGAGGAGGCAGTCATAGCTGTTCCACCCTAAAGGGCGGCACTGACATCGGCGGCGCCGTCACGGAATGTGCAGCGGATTGGGCACGGTGCCGTGGACGGCCGCGTGCGGGCGTTCCGGGCGGTCGCGGTAGCCGTCGAGGTGCAGCCGGTTGCGGTTGAGACAGAGCCGCTCGATCCGCGGGGTGAGCAGGTCGAAGGTCTCGTAGCGGTCCTTCATCCGCGGGAAGCGCTCGTGGTGCCCCACGATCTCCGCCCGCACGAGCGACCAGAAGGTGGCCTCCGGCACCCCGAGCTGCTCCTCGCACAGCGGCGCGAGGTAGCGGAAAACACCGACGAAGAGGCCGGAGTGGATGAACTGGGTGAGGAAGCCCGGTGGTTCGGTGAGCAGCACGGCCCTCACGTCGTCGGGCATCGAGGCGTGCTCGGGAAGGGGAACGGCACTGATGTTGATGTCGTCGACGAAGTCCTTCACGGCGAGGCGCGTGGGCACGTCGTTCTCGTCGAAGACGACGATGGCGTTCTCGCCGTGCGGGGAGAAGACGGTGCCGTAGCGGTAGAGGAAGCGCAGGAGCGGCGGGAGCAGCGCGGCGAAGAGGCGGCGGAGCCAGTCGGCCGGGGCGAGCCCCGAGCGGCCGACGAGCTCGGCGGTGAAGGAGCGGCCGGCGGGGTCGGTGTGCAGCAGGGCCGCCAAGGTGCGGGCGCGCTCCCCGGGGGCGAGGGCGGGGCCGAGGGGCTCGCGCCAGATGCAGCCGAGCAGCTCTTTGTACTGGTAGGGGACGCCGGGCACGCGGTCGTAGAGGGGGTGCTCGACGGTCACGGAGGCGGTCTCGCCGAGGAGGATCACCCGGGTCTCGTCGCGGAGGAAGTCGTCGGAGTCGCGCAGGGACTGTACCCAGGCGGTGACCGCGGGGGCGGCGAGGGTGCGCTCGGTCGGCAGGCCGCGCCAGACGAGCGTGTTGAGGATCGAGAGCGGGAGCTTCACGGTCCGGGCGTGCGGCCGGCTGGTGTTGAGGAAGGTGCGGACGGACTGCTGGGGCAGCCGGAGGTCGTTGTCAGTGGGCAGGGGGATGATGGATCCGTCGGCGAGACAGGGCGCGAAGAGGGGGGCCACCGTCTCGTCCCACTGCCAGGGGTGGACGGGGAGCCAGAGGTAGGCGGCGGGGTCGCGGCCGTGGTCGGCGACGGTACGGGCGAAAGCGGCGCGGGTGCCGGGGGCGAGCTCTTCGGCATAGAGCAGGTCGGGGGTGGCCAGTGCGGGGACGGCCCGGTAGTGCGCGAGGTCGCGGTGGGCGGCGATCCAGGGCAGGCGGCGCGGGGTGCGGGCCTCGGGGGCCCACCGGCCGGTGTCGGAGGCGGAGAAGCCGAGCCGGCCCTTGTTGGCGATCAGCCAGGGGTGGCCGGTCTGGTGGCCTTCCAGTGCGGCGTAGTCGAGGTCGGCCAGGTCCGCCGCGCTGAGGGCGCTCGCCCGGAGGCGGGTGTCGGCGGAGAGGGTGGCGAGGAGTTCCCTGGCCAGGTGGCCGGTGGTGTCGCCGGAGAGGCCGAGGACGGTGTCGTGGGCGAGGGCGAGGAAGTGGAGGGGGTCCTGGGACGGGGTGACGGAGTCCGGGTCGACCCGCCAGTGACCGTACGCGCTCCGGCGTGCGCGGAAGCGGTAGGTCACGTCTTCTGTTAAGGACAGCCGGTAGGCGGTGGTGGCGGGTGCCCCGGCCCCGTCGTCGGGCTCGGGGGTCAGCACGCCCTCGTAGCTGAGTTCGCCGAGCATCTTGGCGAGCAGATGGGCACCCGCGAGGGACCAGTCGGGGCCGGCGAGACGTTCGGACCGGGGCGAAGGAGGCAACGGGGCTCCTTTGAGTAGGCCGATGGGTGAGGAGGCCGATGGGTGGGTGGGTTCGGAGGCCAGCGGGTGGGTGGGTTTGGAAGGCCGGTGGGTGGAGGAACGGAGAGGAACTGATCGGAGGGGGAGGTTCCGGCGGAGTGCGGTGGAGGAGCAGGGGGCGGCCGGGGAGTGGGCGGTCCTAGAGGAGGGTGCGCAGGGCGCGGTCGCGGGCCACCAGGGCCGCGCGCTTCTCCGGAAGATCGATTTCCGCGGTCAGCCGGAAGCCTGCGCTCAGGAACGCGGAGACGCACGGGGTGTTGCGCAGGTCGGGTTCGGCGACGACGCGCCCGCAGGACGGCCGGTGGTCCAGGACGAGGTCGGCGACGGTCCTCAGCAGGCGGGTGCCGACGCCGCGGCCCCGGTCGGCGACCTTGCCGATCAGCAGGTGGATCCCGGTGTCGTGCGGGCGGGCCGGGTAGTGGCGCGCGATGGGGTCGAGGTCGGCGCGGTAGACCTCCCAGTAGCTCATCGGCACGCCGTCGAGCACCCCGAGGCAGGGGATGCTGCGGCCGTCACCGCCGGTCTGGGCGCGCAGGTGGGCCTCGGTCACGCTCTCGGGCCCGCCCAGCTTCCAGAACGCCGCGACGGCCGGGTCGTTCATCCAGCGGGTGATGAGCCGCAGATCGCGCTCGACCCGGACCGGCACGAGCTGGAAGGTGCCCGCGCCGGTGTCGGCGGGCCCCCAGTCGGCGAGGGAGTCGAGGAGGTCGGATCCCGGGCCGATGGCCCCGGCGGGCCCGCGGCCCGCGGTGATCGCGGCCGGCTCCGGGGGGCCGTGGTCGATCAGTTCGACGAAGTCTTCGGACAGCTTCAGTTCGAGCGTGGTCTCGTTGTCGGTCGGCGGGCCGGCACCGGCGCCCGCGGGGGCGCCGTCATCGACGCTCGGCCCCGCGAAGCCGGCGATCGGGGAGCCGGCGCGGAGGTGGTCGGTGCCCGGGCCGGGGGCCGGGCCTTCGCTGGGGTCGGTGGGCGGCACGGAGACGCTCTCCTCTCGGAGGATCCCCTCGGTGTCCGGGATCCTGTGGGCCCGCGGGGGCCCGTGTCCTCAAGGGCCCCGTTCACCCGGGGCCGGGGCTCGCGCCGGTCATCGGGCCGACGTGACCAGGGGGTTGGCGATGGTGACGTAGACGGACTGGGTGTCGACCGGGCCGACGAGCTCGTCGAGCCCCTGCAGCCTGGTCAGCATGTTGGCCTTGCAGCGCAGGGTGGGCGCTTCGAGAAGGCGGGCGGGCAGGGTGGAGCGGCCGGTGGCCGGGCCGGCCACGGCGTCCTTGAGGAAGCGGCGCAGCGCGGCCAGCAGGATCTGTTCGTCGGCGAGGCGCTGCGCGCCGAACGCCCCGATCAGGCCGAGGACGTTGTTGATGCCGAGGTAGTAGGTGAACCTCTCGTCGGTGACCTCGTCGGACACGAAGGTGTCGCTCTCCGCGCCGATTCCGGGCAGCCGCCGGTCGAGGGCGTCCCGGTGGGAGGCGCGGAAGTAGTAGCCCTGGTTGTCGCGGTAGCGGCCGCCTGCGGGCCAGCCCTCCCGGTCCAGGAGGACGAGCGTGTTCTGCTGGTGGGCCTCCAGGGCGATGCCCGCCTCGCCGTCCAGCCAGAGCACGGGGCGCACGACCGCCTCCAGGTAGCGCAGGAACCACTCTGCGGAGACGGCCCCGGCGGGGCGGCCGGTGCGGTGCGCGAGGCGGGCCACGATGTGCGCGAGACGCGAGCGCATCGCCGGCTGCCCGGCGGGCCCGCCGGGGTGCTCCTGGTGCTCCTGGTGCTCCTGGTGCTGTTGGTACTCCTGGTACGCCGGGGCGGGCCAGGGCCGGGGCGACACGAGCCCGGCGAGGCAGACGGCGTCGTCACCTGGGCCGAAGGGGTTGTGCCGGATGACGGCGTCGAGGCCGGTCAGCGGAGCGCCCTCGGGGGTGTCCACGGCGAGCCAGGCGGGGTCGCGGACGACGTCGAAGCCGAGCCCGCCCGGGCAGGCCGCGCGCCACTGCTCGGCGAGGCCGCTGCGCAGCAGGCGGTGCACCTCGACGCCGCGGTGGAGCTCCTTGCGGAGGTTCTCCCTGCGGGAGTTGGTGATGCGCAGGCCCAGGGAGAGCTTCAGCATCGCGGGGGCGCCGGGCCGGTGGACGGTCCGTACGGAGGAGGTGGCGTACCAGGGCGCGCCGAGGGGGCCGAGGTCGTGCAGCAGGCCGGCGTCCAGGAGCCGGCGGACGCCGGGGCGGCTGCGGACGTCGCGGGCCTGCCAGGGGTGCAGCGGCAGCGCCGCGGTGTCCTCGGGCAGGCGCAGCTCCGGACCGGCGAGCCGGGCGGCGAGGGTGACGGCGTCGACGGGCCGGCCCCGCTCGGTCCACGCCGAGTCCATGGCGAGCAGGGAGCGGTGGACGGCCATCCAGTGCAGCGGGAAGGCCCCGCGCAGCTCCGGGGAGTAGAGGTGCGCCTCGGTGTCGGAGAGGCCTTCGCGGCTCTTGGGCGTGGGGTGGAGGGGATGGCCGAGGAGCAGGGACTGCTCGGCGTAGAGGAAGAGCTCGCCCGCGGCCGGGTCGGCGGGACGGGCCCGCCGGTCGGCGAGGAAGGCCGCCGTACGCCGCGCGGAGTCCGCCACCCTGCCGACGAGCTCCGCCGTCCCGTCCGTGCGTCCGCATCCGGCGGGGGCGGCATGGCGGGCGGTTTCGCGGCCGAGGAGCGCCGCCACGGTGACGGCGTCGACGGCGGGGGCGTCATCGGGCGCGTCCGCCAGGGCCGGCGGGCCGAAGCGGTGCCAGCCTGCGGCGGACCAGTAGGTGACGGGGACCCTCAGGGCCGTTCCGCTCGCGGGGAGGGGCAGGTGCAGTTCAGGTCCGCCGGGTCGGGGGACGCCGGTCTCGCGGACCCAGCAGCGCAGGAGGTTCTCCACGGCGGCGGCGTCGGCCGCGAGGCCGGGGTCGGGGTGTTCCAGCGGGTCGGGGGCGCACGGGGGGCCCGTGTCCGCGGTCCCGTCGCGCGGGCCGCCGCCCTGGCGGGGGACGGCGGAGACCACGGTCTGCCGCTCGGGGGCCGGCTCGCGGTCCTGGCCGGCCGTGGAAGCACCGGTCCCGGTGGATGCGTTCATGCGGTGTACGGCGTGCACGTCGCGGCGTCAGGCCGGGGATGCGGCGCCTGCCTCCTTCGGTGTGCTCGGGGCGGGGATGCGGCGGCCGGGCCGGCAGGCCGCGGCGACGGCGTCGGCGAGCCGCTCGAGGACCGCCTCGGTCTGCTCGTCGGTGATGGTCAGGGGCGGCAGGAGGCGGACGACGCAGGAGTGACGGCCGCCCAGCTCGACGATCAGGCCCCGGCGCAGGCACTCGCGCTGGACGGCCGCGGCCCGCTCGGGCGAGGCCGGCAGCGGCCCGGCGGCGGGGCCGTCGCCGGGGGACCGGAGCGCGGCACTCTCCCCCGCGCGCGTGCCCGACGGTCGGCCGTCCTCCGGGCGCTCCCCCTCCGGGGCGACGAATTCGATGCCGATCATGAGCCCGGCCCCGCGGACCTCGCCGATGCAGTCGTACTCCCCCGCCAGCCGCCGCAGCCGGTCCAGGATGCGCGCGCCCAGCGAGGCGGCGCGCTCGGCGAGGCCGTTCTCCCTGACGTGGCGCAGCGTGGCCGCTCCTGCGGCCATAGCGAGCTGGTTGCCCCGGAACGTGCCGGCGTGGTCGCCGGGCTGCCAGGTGTCGAGGTCGCCGCGGTAGACGATGACGGCGAGCGGGAGGCTCCCGCCGATGGCCTTGGACAGGACCATCACGTCGGGCACGATCCCGCTGTGCTCGATTGCCCAGAAGGCCCCGGTGCGGCCCACGCCCGTCTGCACCTCGTCGGCGATGAGCGGGATGGAGCGTGCGGCGGTGAGCGCGCGCATCCGGCGCAGCCAGCCGTCGGGCGCCGGCAGGACGCCGCCTTCGCCCTGCACGGGTTCGACGATCATCGCGGCGGGGCGGCGCACCCCGCTCTTGGGGTCGTCCAGGAGGCTCTCGGTCCAGCGGGCGGCGAGCCGTGCCCCGTTCTCCCCGCCGACGCCGAACGGGCAGCGGTAGTCCTGCGGATAGGGCAGCCGGGTCACCCGCACGCTCGGCGCCGCGCCCGAGGCGGCGAGCGCCCCCTCCGTCATGCCGTGGTAGGCCCCCGTGAAGGCGAGCAGGCCGTCGCGGCCGGTGGCGGTGCGCACGAGTTTGAAGGCGGCCTCCACGGCGTCGGTGCCGGCCGGGCCGCAGAACTGGATGCGGCCGGACTCCGCCAGCTCCCGGGGCAGCGTGGCGAACAGCTCCTCCGTGAAGGCGTCCTTGACCGGGGTGGCCAGGTCGAGCACGTGGAGGGGCGCGCCGGAGTCAAGGACGGAGCGGATGGCCTCCAGCACGACCGGGTGATTGTGCCCCAGCGCGAGCGAGCCGGCCCCCGAGAGGCAGTCGAGATACCGGCGGCCGTCCGCGCCCTCGATCGTCAGTCCCCGGGCGCGCACCGGCACGATGGGCAGCGACCTGGCATACGTACGGGCGGCCGATTCGCGGGACGACTGCCGCCGGAGGATGCCTTCGTGCGCTGCGGCCGACGGCTCCGTGGGCGGTAGCTGGGTCAAGGCCACGGCTCTGGCTCCTCCTGCTGAACGCTGGTCGGCACTCCCCCGTACGTACTAACGACGCCGCACGCGGCGGATCACGGCCCACCGTCAAGATCCTTCACAGCGGAACCGAGGACCCGCCCGTTCCCGTCTCCTCACGCACCGGCATAGTGGGGCCCTGCCCGGCCCGTTGGGGCGGTGCATGACAACTCCACAGCGTGGCCGCGACATTGCGGACACGTCCGAACAGAACGATCAGGGGGACCCACTCCATGCCATCCATCCGCAGGCCCGCGCTGGCCGCGGCCGCCCTGACGGCCGCGCTGGCGCTGACCGCCACCGCGTGCGGCCCGACCGAGGACGAGGCCGCGGGGAGCGACAAGCCCAGCGCCACCGCCTCGCAGAAGGCCGACGAGGGCCTCGAGCTGCCCAAGAACCTTCCCAGTTCCCTGAAGGACCTGGACAAGTGGAAGAACGGCGCCTGGAAGAACTGGGACAAGGAGCAGTGGCTCCGCGAGGCCCGCGACTTCATCAACCCGATCATCAAGGGCCACTGGAAGCCCGACACGATGAAGGACGCCCGCCCCAGCGACAAGACGCTCGCCACGCAGGGTGCGCCGGGCACGGCTCCGGGCGCCTCCGGTGACCAGGGCGTGACCGACCCCGAGCCGCGGCCGGTCCAGGCCAAGTCCGTCAACGTGCCGTACCACAACAACGCGGCCCCGGTCGGCAAGGTCTTCTTCGACAGCCCCCAGGGCCACATGGTCTGCTCGGCCACGGTCGTCAAGGACCCGGCGCACCCCGGCAAGTCCAACATGGTGTGGACCGCGGGCCACTGTGTGCACGCCGGCACGAAGGGCGGCTGGTACCGCAACATCGCCTTCGTTCCGTCCTACAACGACAAGGGCCTTCCCGGTGCCCAGGTCAACAGCGCGCCGGTGCAGGACGTCGCCCCGTACGGCGTGTGGTGGGCGGACTGGGCGCAGACCTCCGCGCAGTGGATCAAGCAGGGTGCCGAGACCGGCGGCGCGGGTGCCCCGTACGACTTCGCCGTGCTGCACGTGAAGCCCGAGGCCGGCTCCGGCAAGTCCCTGGAGGAGACCGTCGGCAACGCCCTCACGGTCGACTTCAGCACCCCCCAGGTGAAGTCCATCCAGTCCATGGGCGCTTGGGGCTACCCGGCGGCGGCGCCCTTCGACGGCCAGAAGATGTACGACTGCATCGACAGGCCGGGCCGGCTGACGCTCGACCCGAACGAGCCGACGATGTACCGCATCGGCTGCACGATGACCGGCGGTTCGTCCGGTGGCGGCTGGTTCGCCAAGGGGCCCGACGGCAAGGTGAAGCTGGTCTCGAACACCTCGATCGGCCCGGCCAACAGCACCTGGCTGGCCGGCCCTCGCCTGGGCCCGGAGGCCAAGGGCGTCTACAACGCCATCAGCGGGAAGTTCGCCAACCGGTGACGTCGCGGTCGCCGCAGGCGCACTAGCCGCGAGGCAGCACGGACCACGCACATGCGGAAGGCCCGCTCCCCCGATTCGGGGGAGCGGGCCTTCCGCATGTGACGGTGACGCCGTGGCGCGTGCGCCGCGGGACGTCAGCCGCGGGCCGCGGGCGTGTACCGCTGGAGCTCGGCGGCGAGCTCCTCGTGCACCCGCGCCTTGAGCAGCGTGCCCTCCGGGGTGTGCTCCTCGGAGATGACCTCGCCGTCGGCGTGCGCCCGCGCGATCAGGGAACCGTGCGTGTACGGCACGAGCGCCTCGATCTCCACGGCCGGGCGCGGCAGCTCCGCGTCGATCAGGGCGAGGAGCTCCTCGATGCCCTCACCGCTGCGCGCCGACACCGCGATCGAGTGCTTCTCGATCCGCAGCAGCCGCTGCAGGACCAGCGGGTCGGCCGCATCCGCCTTGTTGATCACGACGATCTCGGGCACGTCGACCGCGCCGACGTCGCGGATGACCTCGCGCACGGCGGCCAGCTGCTCCTCCGGCGTCGGGTGCGAGCCGTCGACCACGTGCAGGATCAGGTCGGAGTCGCCGACCTCCTCCATGGTGGAGCGGAACGCCTCGACGAGGTGGTGCGGCAGGTGCCGGACGAAGCCGACGGTGTCGGCGAGGGTGTAGAGCCGCCCGGAGGGCGTCTCGGCCCGGCGCACGGTCGGGTCGAGGGTGGCGAACAGGGCGTTCTCCACCAGGACGCCGGCTCCGGTGAGCCGGTTGAGCAGGGAGGACTTGCCCGCGTTGGTGTAGCCGGCGATGGCGACCGACGGGACCTTGTTCCGGCGGCGCTCCTGGCGCTTGATGTCGCGGCCGGTCTTCATCTCCGCGATCTCCCGGCGCATCTTCGCCATCTTCTCGCGGATCCGCCGCCGGTCCGTCTCGATCTTGGTCTCACCGGGGCCACGGGTGGCCATGCCGCCGCCGGACGAGCCGGAGCCGCCACCACCCATCTGCCGGGACAGCGACTGACCCCAGCCGCGCAGGCGCGGCAGCATGTACTGCATCTGCGCGAGGGAGACCTGCGCCTTGCCCTCGCGGGACTTGGCGTGCTGGGCGAAGATGTCGAGGATCAGGGCGGTGCGGTCGACCACCTTGACCTTGACGACGTCCTCCAGCTGGATGAGCTGGCCGGGGCTGAGCTCACCGTCGCAGACGACGGTGTCGGCGCCGGACTCCAGGACGATGTCCCGCAGCTCCTGGGCCTTGCCCGAGCCGATGTACGTGGCGGGGTCCGGCTTGTCGCGGCGCTGGACCACGCCGTCGAGCACCAGGGCACCTGCGGTCTCGGCGAGCGCGGCGAGCTCCGCGAGGGAGTTCTCCGCGTCCCTGACCGTGCCGGACGTCCAGACGCCGACCAGTACCACGCGCTCCAGGCGCAGCTGCCGGTACTCGACCTCGGTGACGTCCTCCAGCTCGGTGGAGAGACCGGCCACGCGCCGCAGGGCCGCCCGCTCGGAGCGGTCGTACTGCTCGCCGTCGCGCTCCCCGTCGATCTCGTGGCTCCAGGCGACGTCCTCTTCCATCAGGGCGTCGGCCCGAAGGCTCTCCGGAAGGCTCTGCCGGTCCTGGGGAAGGGAAGAAGAGGAGGTCATTTGATCCTTTGCATCGTTGGGAGGTGGCGGCCGCGAATGCAGTGGCCGCACCGTCGACAACGCGCGGGCGGCCCCGGAGATTCCCGGGCCGGCGGCCTCGCCGACCCGTCGATGGTCCCACGTGGTCGGCGGAGCGTCACGCGGGTTTCCGGGGCGCCTTCCGGGCCGCCTTCCAGTCGGCGTGACCCGGCATGGGCGGGGTCTTCGGGCTGTAGAGCCAGGCCTGCAGGAACTCCTTCAGGTCCTGGCCGGAGACCTGGGAGGCGACGGCGGTGAAGTCCTCCGTGGTGGCGCTGGCGTCGCGGTAGGCGCTGATCCACTCGCGCTCCAGCCGGTCGAACGCCGCCGCGCCGATCTTCTGGCGCAGCGCGTAGAGCACCAGCGCGCCGCCGTCGTAGACGACGGGCCTGAAGATGCTGGTCCGCTTGCCGGGGTCGGGCGGCTTGGGCAGGGCGGGCGGGCCGCCGTCGGCGCGCCAGGCGTCGGAGTGCTCGTACGCGGCGCGCATCCGGACGTCGAGGGTCCGGCCGCCCTTGTGCTCGGCGTACAGCGCCTCGTACCAGGTGGCGTGCCCCTCGTTGAGCCAGAGGTCGGACCAGCTGTGCGGGCTGACGCTGTCGCCGAACCACTGGTGTGCGAGCTCGTGGACCATGATGGACTCGAGGTACCAGGAGGGGATGTCGTCCCGGATGAACAGGCCGCGCTCGAAGAGCGAGAGGGTCTGCGTCTCCAGCTCGAAACCGGTCGACGCGTCGGCGATCAGCATGCCGTAGTTCTCGAACGGGTACGGCCCGACCTTCCCCTCCAGCCACGCGATCTGCTCGGGCGTCTTCGACGTCCACTTCTCCACGCGCTGCCGGTCGGCGACGGGGACCACGTCCCGCACGGGCAGGCCGTGCGGCCCCTTGCGGTGCACCACGGCGGAGCGGCCGACGGAGACCTGGGCCAGCTCCGTGGCCATGGGGTGCTCGCTGCGGTACGCCCAAGTAGTGTTCGCCCCGCGGACCGCACGGCCCGCCGGCAGCCCGTTGGCGACGACGGTCAGGGCCTTGGGCGCGGTGACGCGGAAGGTGAAGCGGGCCTTGTCGGAGGGGTGGTCGTTGCAGGGGAAGACACGGTGCGCGGCATCGGCCTGATTGGCCATGACCAGCCCGTCCTTCGTACGGATCCAGCCGCCGTCCTTGCTGTTGCGCGGGTCGCTGGTGTGGCGGACGACGACCGTGAACAGGCCGTCCGCCGGCAGGGCGGCGGACGGCGTGACGACCAGGTCCTCCTTGGCGGAGGCGAACTTGGCGGGCGTGCCGTTGACCGTCACGGAGCGGACCGTGCCGTTGCTGAAGTCGAGGTTGAGCCGGTCCAGGCCCGTGGTGGCCCGCGCGGCGACGGTGGTGACGGCGTCGAGCGGCCGGTCGTTGCCGTGGTAGTCGAAGGCGATGTCGTAAGCGGCGACGTCGTAGCCGGGGTTGCCGAGCTCCGGGAAGAGGCGGTCGCCGACGCCCTGGGGACTCGCGGCGGGTGGAGCCGCGGCGCCGACGAGGAGGGCCGAGACGGTGGCGGCGAGGACGGCGCGGCGGCGCACGGACCTCCGGCGGACCGAGGCGGGTTTCCCGGGTGAGTGCGGCATGCGTCCATCGCTACCAGCGCAAGGGCCCCGCGCGGTGGCGGCACGGCGCCGCCCCACCCTTACGAGCGTGCCGGAAGGCTGTACGACAGGTACTCGTCCGGGGGACCGCTCCCCTGCCCCCTGTGGGGACGGCGCACCGCCCGGCGGCTCTCCCCCGCCCTCCCCGGCTAGAGCTGCGCGGTGGCCACCGGCCGTCCGGCCCGCTCGACGTCGTAGACCCCCGGCACCCGCCGCATTGCGCGCATCAGCTCCGGCAGCTGGGCGGCGTCCGGCAGCTGCAGGGTGTAGGTGTGGCGTACGCGCTGCTCGTGGGGCGGCTCGACGGCCGCCGAGATGACCGCCGCCCCCTCGGCCGCGATGGCCTCCGTCAGATCGGCCAAGAGGTGCGGTCTGCTGAACGACTCTGCGCGCAGGGTGACGCGGTAGTCGCGGGCACCACCGCCCTCCGGGCTGCTCCACCGCACCCCTACGGGCTCCCGCCCGGAGGCGACCATGCGGTGCACCGCAGGGCACTGTGCCCGGTGCACCGTCACCGCGCCCCCGCGCACGGCGAAGCCGGTCACCTCGTCGGGCGGGACGGGGGTACAGCAGCCCGCCAGCCGTACGCTCGCGGCCGCCAGGTCCGCCCCGTCGGCCGTGACGGCGACGGGCCACCGCGCGGCCGGAGCGGTGGCCCGTGGCGGCGGGCAGGGGCGGCCCGGGGCGAGCGGGACGGGCGGGGCGGGCTCCACCGCGGGATGGCTGGCCAGCCACTGCTCGATGGCGATCCGCGCGGCGGGCGTACGGGCGTGCTCCAGCCAGTCCGGGGAGGGCCCGGAGGCGCTGTCGCGGGACATCAGCAGCTGGAGGGTGTCGCCGTCGCGCAGGACCGTGCTGAGCGTGGCGAGGCGGCCGTTGACGCGGGCGCCGATGCAGCTGTGGCCGCCGTCGCCGTGCTGCACGTAGGCCGCGTCGACACAGCTCGCCCCGGCGGGCAGGCCGATCGTGCCGCCGTCGGCGCGGAAGACGGTGATCTCCCGGTCCAGGGCGAGCTCGTCGCGGAGGGAGGTCCAGAAGGTGTCGGGGTCGGGCGTGGCCCGCTGCCACTCCAGCAGCCGGGAGAGCCAGCCCGGCCGGGTGGGGTCGACGCGCTCCCCGTCCGTGGCGTCGGGCGTCTCGGGCGTGGCGTACGGATTCCCCAGGGCGACGACGCCGGCCTCGGCGACCTTGTGCATCTGGTGGGTGCGGATGAGGACCTGCGCGGCCTCCCCTCCGGTGCCCGCGACGGCCGTGTGCAGCGACTGGTAGAGGTTGAACTTCGGGGTGGCGATGAAGTCCTTGAACTCCGAGATGAACGGCGTGAAGCAGGTGTGCAGCTCGCCGAGGACCGCGTAGCAGTCGGCGTCCTCCGCGACGAGGACGAGCAGTCTGCCGAGGTCCGAGCCGGTCACCTCGCCGCGCTTGAGGCGCACCCGGTGCACGGAGACGAAGTGGCGCTGCTTGACGAGGACGTCGGCGGCGATGCCGGCCTCGCGCAGGACGGTCCGTACCCGCTCGGCGGTCGTCTCCAGGGTCACGAGGCCGGCGGCGTGCCCGGTGACGAGCTCGCGGGTGCGGGCGTACTCGTCGGGGTGGAGGATCGCGAAGACGAGGTCCTCCAGCTCGGTCTTCAGGGCCTGGACGCCCAGCCGCTCGGCGAGCGGGATGAGCACGTCCCGCGTGACCTTGGCGATGCGGACCTGCTTCTCGGGCCGCATCACGCCCAGCGTGCGCATGTTGTGCAGCCGGTCGGCGAGCTTGATGGACATCACCCGGACGTCGTTGCCGGTGGCCACGAGCATCTTGCGGAAGGTCTCCGGCTCGGCCGCGGCGCCGTAGTCGACCTTCTCCAGCTTGGTGACGCCGTCGACCAGGAAGCGGACCTCCTCGCCGAACTGCCCGCGGACCTGTTCCAGGGTCACCTCGGTGTCCTCGACCGTGTCGTGGAGGAGGGAGGCGGTCAAGGTGGTCGTCTCGGCGCCCAGTTCGGCCAGGATCAGGGTCACGGCGAGCGGATGGGTGATGTACGGCTCGCCGCTCTTGCGGGTCTGGCCGCGGTGGGAGGACTCCGCGAGGAGATAGGCCCGCCGCAGGATGTCGAGATCCGCGCCCGGATGGTGGGCGCGGTGCACCTTGGCGACGTGGTCGATGGCGTCCGGCAGCCTGCCGCGCGCGCCCGAGCCGCCGAGCGCCGCGCGCCCCAGCCGTCTCAGGTCGAGGCGGGCGCGGCCGCGCCTGCGGCCGGGAGCACCTTCGTGCGTGGCGTCTGTGCTCATGGGGGCACCTCCGGCAGCGTCGACCGGCGGTCGGCTGCGCGCCTCCGTACCGGTGCTTGATGCTACCGAGCCCATCACGCGCTGCTCACCCGCTCTCGCCCAGAGTGAAACGGATCACCCATTCGAGCGAGCCACGCCGCCGGGAGTCCGGCGAGCGGACCGGAAAGGAGGTAGTGCGCCCGGGAAGCCGCCGGGGAGCGCCCTCAGGCGAGCGCCGCGTCCAGCCAGGAGGGCTCGAAGGTGCCGCCCGCGACGATCACGGCGGGGCCGGTCATCTCGACCGTGCCGTCCGGCGCCTCGCTGATCACCAGGCGCCCGCCGGGGACGTCCACGGTGTACGTGACGGGCAGGCCGGTCACGGCCGGGTCCAGGCCGTCCCTACGGGCGGTCGCGACCATCACCGCGCACGCGCCCGTGCCGCAGGAGCGGGTCTCGCCGGAGCCGCGCTCGTGGACGCGCATGGCCACGTGCTGCGGTCCGCGGTCGACGACGAACTCGACGTTGGCGCCGTCGGGGTACGCGCCCGCGGGGGCGACGGCGGGGGCGGTGTACAGGTTCCCCGCGTCGGCGAGGTCGCCGACGAAGGTGACGGCGTGCGGGTTGCCCATGTTCACGTTGCGCGCGGGGCGGCTGCGGCCGTCCACGGTGACGGTCACCTCGCCCTCCGGGAGCACGGCCCGCCCCATGCCGACGGTGACGTCGCCGGCCGCCTCCTCGGGGCCGCCCTTGGCGATGTGGGCGTGCCGCAGGCCCGCACGGGTCGCGACGGTGAGGTCGCCCGCCTCGACGAGGCCCGCGTGGTGGAGGTAGCGGGCGAAGACCCGGACGCCGTTGCCGCACATCTCGGCGATGCTGCCGTCGCTGTTGCGGTAGTCCATGAACCACTCGGCCTCGCCGGCCATCGCACGCGCCTCGGGATGGGCCGCGGACCGTACGACGCGCAGCACTCCGTCGGCGCCGATGCCCGCGCGGCGGTCGCACAGCCGGGCGACGGCGGCGGGGGACAGCTCGATGCGGCCGTCGTGGTCCGGGATGATCACGAAGTCGTTCTCGGTGCCGTGACCCTTGAGGAAGGCGATCTGTGCGGTGCTCACGGTTCGATGGTACGGGGCCGCCCGGCGGTCTCCCCGGTGAGGCCCCGGGCCCGCCCGCGGCCTCGGGCCGGGCTCAGCGCAGCCGCGCCACGCGCCAGACGGCGAGGACGACGACCAGGGCGACGAGGGCGGCGTACGAGGCGACGTAGCGCCAGTCCGGGCGGCGCCCGGAGCCGGGGGCCGGCATGCCGGGCCAGGTGTAGCCGACCCGGCGGGCGGCCATCACCCCCCAGCCCGCGGCGCAGCAGCTGATGAGCAGGCCGAGCATGGCGACGACCGGCCCGCCGTCGCCGAACTCGAAGGCGAGGGGGAAGGCGAACATGAGCGAGCCGACGGCAGCGAGCACGACGATCGGGGCCAGCTGCCAGATGCGCAGCCTGCGCTGCGGGCGCAGCTCGCGGAACGACGCGGGCGCGGCGGTGCCGGCCTCGGCGGTTCCCTCGGTGTCCTCGGGGCCGTCCGGAGTCAGCGCCTCCGGCTCTTCCCCGGCCACCGCCGGGAGCTGCCCCCTCCGCGGCGGCTGTTGCGGTCTGTCACGAGGGCCGGCCTCCATCGCCACGCGCCCTCCCAACCCGGACTTCACGGCTCGATCGAAGCTCGATGATGGCACGCCCGCGCAGACCGGAATGGCGCGCGTAGCGTCCCGATGCCATCACGTGATCAGGCTGTGACCGCCCGTTCGAGCAACGCCAGCGCGAGTCCGGGAAGTTCCGCCCTGCGGTCGGCCGCTCCGCTCAGCCAGTGCACGCGGGTGTCCTTGCGGAACCACGAGTCCTGGCGCCGGGCGAACCGCTTGGTGGCCCGCACGGTCTCGGCGCGCGCCTCGTCCTCGGTGCACTCCCCCGCCAGGAAGGCGAGCACCTGCTGGTAGCCGAGGGCGCGCGAGGCGGTACGGCCCTCGCGCAGCCCCTGGCGCTCCAGGGCGCGCACCTCGTCCACGAGCCCCGCCTCCCACATGCGGTCCACGCGCACGGTGATCCGCTCGTCCAGCTCGGGGCGCTCGACGTCGACGCCGATCTGCAGGGCGTCGTAGACGGGCTCCTCGCCCGGCAGGTTCGCGGTGAAGGGGCGGCCGGTGAGCTCGATGACCTCCAGGGCGCGCACGATGCGGCGGCCGTTGCCGGGCAGGATGGCGCGGGCGGCAGCCGGGTCGGCCGCGGCGAGGCGGGCGTGCAGGGCGCCCGGGCCCTGCTCGGCGAGCTCCTCCTCCAGGCGGGCGCGGACGGCCGGGTCGGTGCCGGGGAAGTCCAGGGCGTCGATGGTGCCCTTGATGTAGAGCCCGGAGCCGCCGACGAGCACGGGGGTGCGGCCCTCGGCGAGGAGCCGGTCGATCTCCGCGCGGGCCAGCCGCTGGTACTCGGCGACGCTCGCGGCCTCGGTCACGTCCCAGATGTCGAGGAGGCGGTGCGGCACGCCCTGCCGCTCCTCCAGGGTCAGCTTGGCCGTGCCGATGTCCATGCCCCGGTACAGCTGCATGGAGTCGGCGTTGACGACCTCGCCGCCCAGGTGCCGGGCGAGGGCGACGCCGAGATCGGACTTGCCGGCCGCCGTGGGGCCCACGACGGCGATGACCCGCGGGGCGGGAACTGCGTTTTTCACCTGGTTTTTCACCGGATCAGTCTCGCAAACCCCACCCGCGCCCCACGAACGAGCGACGTGACGCCGCGCTGCCGGGTTCGTTGCCTGTTGCGAGGTTCCGAGAGCCGGTTCACGGCCGGTGCCCGGATGCGGTGCAACGGCACACCCCGGGCGGCACGGGACTTCGCACACACCAGTAAGGTAATGGAGTAGATATGGGCGTGTTTTCAAGGTTTCGCCGCAAGGCGTCCGAGGCGTCAACCGAAGAGGCTGCAGCGACCACTCTGACGGCGGAATCGGCGGACGCCGCCGAGACGGGGGCCGAGGCGGCCGAGGCGGAGGAGTCCGGCGAGGCCGAGGCCGAGGCTCAGGCTGCCGAGGGGGTCGAGATCCCCAAGCAGCAGTCGGCGGAGAAGGCCGTCGACAGCGAGGCCGGTGAGGGCGCCCGTAAGTAGCTCTTGAACCAGAAAGACGAGGGAAGGCGCCATGGGCCTGTTGGACACACTCAAGGCCAAGCTCGCCCCTGCGAAGGACAAGATCGGCGATCTCGCGCAGCAGCACGGGGACAAGATCGAGCAGGGGCTGGAGAAGGCCGCCAAGGTGGTCGACGAGAAGACCAAGGGCAAGTACAGCAGCCAGATCCACACGGGCACCGGCAAGGCCAAGGACGCCATCGACCGGCTCGCCGAGAAGGAAGGCGGCAAGGGCGGCGGCACCACGGCCCCCTGAGCGGCTGCCGGGAGGACCCGGCGCTGCCCCCTCGTCGGCGACGGGGCGCGGAGCACCTGCTCCGCGCCCCGTCGCTGCGTTTCCGGGTGCGTGAAGACCACCGGGGCCGCGACCGCCCGAGCCGCGGCCACCGAGACGCCCCGGCGGGCCCCGCGGAGGGTCTGTACGGCGCTCTCGCGGCCGTTCGCCCGCACGAGGTCCCCGGGGAGCCCGAACGGCTGCGAGGCCATCAGGGGCTGCCGGAGGGGGCTCGGCGAGTGTCGGTCGCGATCAGGCGGCTACGACCAGGCGGCCACGAAGTACCCCACCCCGTAGGGCGCCTCGTCGTACAGCAGCTGCCCCTTGAGTTCGGCGCCCTCGCCGGCCCCCGCGAGGACCTGCCACGGGGCGCGTCCCTCGGCCTTGAGTTCCCGGGCGAGTCCGCCGTCGAGCGCGGCGAGTGCCGCGGTGTCCGCCTCGCCCAGGGCGCGCGCCGCCTCCGCGTCGAAGTCCGCCGCCCTCTCGTCGAGATAACCCGGGGCCTTGAGCGTCCGGCAGGCGCTGCCGTCGCCCATCACCAGCAGGGCGGTCCGTCCGTCCCCGTCGGCCAGCTGACGGCCTGTGGCCAGGCACCGCCCGGCCTCCAGCGTCTCTTCGACGCCCAAGCCCTCGACGGGCGCGTCGGCCCAGCGCGTGCGCTCCAACAGCCAGGCGGCCACCGCCAGGGACTGCGGCAGCGGCCGCTCCCCCGCCTGCGGGCCCTGGCCCAGGTGCACGTCGACGTCCACGCCGAGTCCGCGGAACGATCCCTTGGCCCCCTGCGGGTGCGGCCCGCGGCCCGGCTCCGGGGCGGGGCCGAGGACGACGAGCCGGTCGGGCCGCGCGGCGGCCAGCACGCCCAGCGCGTCGAGGCAGGCGGCCCGCAGGCCGTCCAGCTCGGGTGCGGCCCCGGCGGCGACCTCCGGGACGAGCAGCGGCGGACAGGGGCATACGGCAGCGGCGACGAGCATGGCGGGAACGATACGCCCGCCGGGCGCTGCGCGCAGTCGCGGCCCGGGGGCGCTCCCGGGCCGCGGACGGTGCGTCAGTCGCAGCCGCCGCAGCCCGCGGCGGCGGGGGCGGGGCTCGGCGCGGGGGCGCCGATGGCCGGGATGCCCAGCATCACGCCGGCCGGCTTGGCGGCGGCAGCGGCGGTGCGCTTCTCCCACGCATCGCCCGCGCGCGTGCGGCGCACGGCCTTGGCGGGGCCCTCGGCGAGCAGGTGGTGCGGGGCGGCGTAGGTGATCTCGACGGTCACCACGTCGCCCGGGCGGACCGGCTCGTCGGGCTTGGTGAAGTGCACGAGGCGGTTGTCGGGCGCGCGGCCGGAGAGGCGGTGCGTGGCGTCGTCCTTGCGGCCCTCGCCCTCGGCGACCATGACCTCCAGGGTGCGGCCGACCTGCTTCTTGTTCTCGTCCCAGGAGATCTCCTCCTGGAGGGCGACGAGACGCTCGTAGCGCGCCTGCACGACCTCCTTGGGGATCTGGCCCTCCATGGTGGCCGCGGGGGTGCCGGGGCGCTTGGAGTACTGGAACGTGAAGGCGTTCGCGAAGCGCGCCTCGCGCACCACGTGCATGGTCTGCTCGAAGTCCTCCTCGGTCTCGCCGGGGAAGCCCACGATGATGTCGGTGGAGATGGCGGCGTCCGGCATGGCGGCGCGCACCTTCTCGATGATGCCCAGGAAGCGCTCCTGGCGGTACGAGCGGCGCATCGCCTTCAGGACGGTGTCCGAGCCGGACTGCAGCGGCATGTGCAGCTGGTGCATCACGTTCGGCGTCTCGGCCATGGCGGCGATCACGTCGTCGGTGAAGTCGCGCGGGTGCGGGGAGGTGAAGCGGACCCGCTCCAGGCCCTCGATCCTGCCGCAGGCGCGCAGCAGCTTGGAGAACGCCTCGCGGTCGCCGATGTCGGAGCCGTAGGCGTTGACGTTCTGGCCGAGGAGGGTGATCTCGCTGACGCCCTCGGCGACGAGCGCCTCGATCTCGGCGAGGATGTCGCCCGTGCGGCGGTCCTTCTCCTTGCCGCGCAGCGCCGGGACGATGCAGAACGTGCAGGTGTTGTTGCACCCGACGGAGATGGACACCCAGGCCGCGTAGGCGCTCTCGCGGCGCGTCGGCAGCGTCGAGGGGAACGCCTCCAGGGACTCGGCGATCTCGACCTGCGCCTCTTCCTGGATGCGGGCGCGCTCGAGCAGCACGGGCAGCTTGCCGATGTTGTGCGTGCCGAAGACGACGTCGACCCAGGGGGCCCGCTTCACGATCGTGTCGCGGTCCTTCTGGGCGAGGCAGCCGCCGACGGCGATCTGCATCCCGGGACGCTTCGTCTTCATGGGGGCCAGCCGGCCGAGGTTGCCGTAGAGCTTGTTGTCGGCGTTCTCCCGCACCGCGCAGGTGTTGAAGACGACGACGTCGGCGTCGCCCTCCGCGGTGCCCTCGGGCGCACGGACATAGCCCGCGTCCTCCAGCAGGCCCGACAGCCGCTCGGAGTCATGGACGTTCATCTGGCACCCGTAGGTGCGCACCTCGTATGTCTTCGCACTCATCTCAATCGACCAGGGTACGTGGTCGCCCGGACAGCCCGCCTCTCCCTTTCCCCGCCTCCGCCCCCGTTCCGCCGTAACCCCTGCCGAAGCCCGGCCGGGCCTGGCAGGATCCGCCCATGCTTCCCCGTTCCCCGCGCCCTGGAAGGCGCCGCGTCCTCCGTGCGGCCGCCGCGGGCACCGCCGTGCTCGCCATGCTGGTGTGGTGGCTGGTGTCACTGCACGGGGACACGTCCCCGGCCGGCCGGATGTCGTTCGCCACCGGGGTGCCGACGGGCGTGTACGCCAAGTACGGGGACCTCCTCAAGGAGGACCTGGGGCGCGACATGCCGTCCCTGGACGTGCGCCTGCGGCGCAGCCAGGGGTCGATCGACAACCTGCGGCAGCTCACCTCCGGCGAGGCGGACTTCACCCTGGCCACCGCGGACTCGGTCGCCACCTACCGCGACGAGGGGAAGCCGGGCGCGGCGGGGCTGCGCGCCTGTGCCCGGCTGTACGACGACTACATCCAGCTGGTGGTGGAGAAGTCCTCCCGGGTGCAGTCCGCACGGGACCTGCGGGGCCTGCGGGTGGGCGTGGGGACGGACGACTCCGGGGTGCAGCTGATCACGCGGCGGCTGCTGAAGGCGGCGGGGCTCGACTTCGACAAGGACATCACTCCGGTGCGGGTCGGCATCGACAGGATGCCGGGGCTGCTGGAGCGGGGGGAGCTGGACGCGTTCTTCTGGTCCGGCGGGCTGCCCACGAACGCCGTCCAGACGCTCGGCCTGCGGCTGTCCATCCGCCTGGTGCAGCTGAGCGACCTGATCGCGCCGCTGCACGCGCAGGGGCCGCAGACGCACTACTACCGGGCCGCGGTCATGCCCGTGGACGCCTATCCGGAGCTGCAGGCGACGCAGGCGGTGAAGACGCTGGCGGTCGCGAACCTCCTCGTCACCATGGACCACGCGGATCCGGAGCTGGCGGAGAGCGTCACCCGCTCCGTGATGAACAGCAGGGACCGCATAGGGCAGAAGGTGCACGCGGCGCAGAAGGTGGATCTCCGTACGGCGATCTTCACCGACCCCCTGCAGCTGCACGCGGGGGCACGACGCTACTACCTGTCGGTCAAGCCCTGAGGGGCGTCAGGTCACTGCCTGTCGGTCGCGCCCTGAGGGGTTCCGTTCACGCCCGCTCCCTGCCGCGGCACCTTGATCACCGCCCGCAGTCCGTGCGGCTCGTTGGGGGCGTACGTGAGCGTGGCGCCGCCCGCCGCGAGGAGGGCCCGGGAGATGGACAGCCCCAGGCCCGAGCCGGAGACGTTCTGGTGGCGGCTGCTGCGCCAGAAGCGGTCGCCGATGCGGGTGAGCTCCTCGTCCGTGAGGCCGGGGCCGCCGTCGGCGACCGTGATGCCGACGCAGTCGCCCTCGACCTCGACGCTGACGTGGACGGGGGAGCCCCCGGGCGTGAACTTGAGCGCGTTGTCCACCACCGCGTCGAGGGCGCTGGAGAGGGCCACCGGATCGGCCCAGCCCGTCACCGCGGCCGGACCGCTGTAGGTGAGCGTCACCTGCTCGCGGTCGGCGACCGGTGACCAGGCCCCCACCCGGTCGGTGACGATCTCCGCTATGTCGGTCAGCTGGAGGTCGGCGGCGGCGTGCTCGGCGAGGGCGAGGCCCAGGAGGTCGTCGAGCACGCGCGCGAGGCGCTTGCCCTCGGCCCGCACGGAGGCGACCTCCGTGTGGCCGGAGGGGAGGGCCAGGGCGAGGAGGTCGATGCGCAGCAGGAGGGCGGCGAGCGGGTTGCGCAGCTGGTGCGAGGCGTCGGCGACGAAGGCGCGCTGCTGGTCCAGGACGGTCTCGACGTTGTCGGCCATCTCGTTGAAGGAGCGCGCCAGGCGGCGCAGCTCGGGCGGCCCGCTGTCGGCCGCGACGCGGGAGTTCAGCCGCCCCGTGGCGATGCCGTGCGTCGCGGCGTCCAGGGTCCGTACGGGCCGCAGCACCCACCCCGTGAGGCGGAACGCGGCGGCGACGGCGACGAGCATCGCGGCGGTCTCGCCCGCCACGAGCAGCATCCAGGAGTGCAGGATCCGGGAGCGCAGCTGCCCCGTGGGGGAATCGGTGACGACGACCGCGACGACGTCGCCGTCGCGGATGACCGGGGAGGCGACGGCGAGCCGGCTGTGCTGCAGCGGCCAGACCTGCCCGGGGTCGTGGCTGCGGCGCCCCGCCAGGGCCTCCTTGAAGGCTCGCCGGCCCTCACCGGTGGACGGCACCTCCCAGCGCCTGGGGGCGACCGCCATGGCCGCTCCGTCGCGGTAGAAGATGCCGACCCTGATGTCGTACAGCTCCTCGTAGCGGAGGAGTTCGGAGCGCAGGGTGTTGAACCGTTCGTCCGTCTCGGCCGCCTGGTCCGACGGCCGGGTCGTGACGAACTGGGCGAGGGCCGCGAAGCGGGCGGTGTCGTCGATGCGGTCGACGACCACGCGCTGCTGCTCGGCCGCGGCGATGCTGGCTGCGAGGGGGAACCCGAGGGCGAGCAGCACGCCCGCGAGCAGGACGATGAGGAGCGGAAGGAGTCGTGTGCGCACAGGCTCGGCCGGCCCTCACCGGGCCGGGACGACGATTTTGTAGCCGACCCCGCGGACCGTCTCGATCAGGGCGGGCATGCGCAGTTTGGCGCGCAGGGAGGCGATGTGCACCTCCAGGGTGCGGCCGGTCCCCTCCCAACTGGTCTGCCACACCTCGCTGATGATCTGTTCGCGGCGGAAGACGACGCCGGGCCGCTGGGCGAGCAGGGCCAGCAGGTCGAACTCCTTACGGGTGAGCGGGACGGCCGTACCGGCCACGGAGACCTCGCGGTTGGGGAGTTCGATGGTGAGGCTGCCCAGCCGCAGCGAACGCGGCGCGGAGGGCTCCTGCGTCTCCTCCGGGCCCTTGCCGGCGGGCGGCTTGCGGCGGGCGACCGCATGGATGCGGGCCAGGAGCTCGCCGGTGTCGTAGGGCTTGACCACGTAGTCGTCGGCGCCGAGGTTGAGACCGTGGATCTTGGAGCGGGTGTCGGCGCGGGCGGTGACCATGATGACGGGTATGCCGGTGCGTTTGCGGATCTTGCCGCAGACCTCGAAGCCGTCCTGGTCGGGCAGGCCGAGGTCGAGCAGGACGACGGCGAAGGGCACGCCCGTGTCGGGCAGCAGGGCGCGGAGCGCCTCCTCGCCGCTCCGGGCGTGGGTGACGTCGAAGCCGTGCCGGGACAGCACCGCCGCCAGGGCCGCGGCGACGTGGTCGTCGTCCTCCACCAGCAGCAGTCTCATCCGGCCCCCTCCCTGTGACCGCAGCGTGGGCACCCCCGCATCCACGCTGATGGACACCCGGTCCGTCAAGGGGGTTCCGGGAGCGAAGGAGCTTCCGTTATCCAGCCGGTACGCCCGCGCGACCGGCGTGCACGCCGCGCGCCCCCTTCACGCAGAGTGTCCCTTTGCGGCCGGATCGTTATGCTCAATTTCAGCTCAGATGTAATGACGCTGGTCGATGCCGCTCATTAGGGTCCTCCCAATCGAGGAGGATGGAGCGAGGAACGCCGATGAGCGAAGTATCGGTGACCGACGAGGCCACTGCCGCCGCAGACCCACTGGTCGTCCTGAAAAGCGTCAACAAGCACTTCGGCGCCCTGCATGTCCTCCAGGACATCGATCTGACCATCGCACGCGGCGAGGTCGTCGTCGTGATCGGCCCGTCGGGTTCGGGCAAGTCGACGCTGTGCCGGACCATCAACCGTCTGGAAACCACGGATTCCGGATCGATCACCATCGACGGCAGACCACTGCCCCAGGAGGGCAAGGAGCTGGCCAGACTGCGTGCCGACGTCGGCATGGTCTTCCAGTCCTTCAACCTCTTCGCGCACAAGACCGTGCTCGAGAACGTGACGCTCGGTCAGATCAAGGTCCGCAGGACAGACCGCCGCAAGGCCGAGGAGAAGGCACGTGCTCTCCTCGACAGGGTCGGCGTCGGAGCCCAGGCCGACAAGTACCCCGCCCAGCTCTCGGGCGGTCAGCAGCAGCGGGTGGCCATCGCCCGTGCCCTGGCCATGGATCCGAAGGTGATGTTGTTCGACGAGCCGACGTCCGCGCTCGACCCGGAGATGATCAACGAGGTGCTGGAGGTCATGCAGCAGCTCGCCCGGGACGGCATGACGATGGTCGTCGTCACCCACGAGATGGGCTTCGCCCGCTCCGCCGCCAACCGCGTGGTCTTCATGGCCGACGGCCGCATCGTCGAGGAGGCGCGGCCGGACCAGTTCTTCAGCAACCCGCGCAGTGACCGTGCCAAGGACTTCCTCTCGAAGATCCTGCACCACTGACCGCACCGGCGCCCCGCCGCCGGACCGGCCCGTTCGGCCCTCCCGTCACGGCTGCCCGAACCGCTCCGCTCCACCTGCAGACGCAAAGGATGTTCACCATGAAGCTCCGCAAGACCGTCGCAGCCGCCGCCGTGGCACTCGCCCTCACCGCGACCGCCACCGCCTGCGGCAAGTCGGGCAGCCCGGACGACGACAAGGCCGGCAAGCCCGGCGACGGCAAGTCCGCACCGGCCGTACCGACCTACAAGGTGAACACCTCGGCCGACGTCAAGGACTCGCCCGTCTTCGACCGGATCAAGGGCAAGACGATCACCATCGGCACCAAGGCCGACCAGCCCGGCCTGGGCTACGAGAACCCCACCTCCAAGAAGCGCACCGGCTTCGACGTGGAGATCGCCCGGATGATCGCGGCCGACCTCGGCTTCGACGAGGCCCACATCAAGTTCAAGACGGTGCCGTCCGAGGCCCGCGAGACGCAGATCGCCAGTGGCGGCGTCGACTTCTACGTCGGCACCTACACGATCAACGACGAGCGCAAGAAGCAGGTCGACTTCGCCGGCCCGTACTACGTCGCCGGGCAGGACCTGCTGGTGAAGTCCGACAGCAGCATCAAGGGCCCCGAGGACCTCAAGGGCAAGAAGGTCTGCTCGGTGACCGGCTCCACGCCGCTCAAGCGCATCAAGGAGCCCAAGTACGGCGTGGGCGAGGTCAAGGCCCAGCAGGGCTACCAGGTGTGCGTCCAGGAGCTCGTGTCCGGCACGGTCGACGCCGTGACCACCGACGACACGCTCCTCAAGGGCTACGCCGCGGAGAACAAGGGCGCTCTGAAGGTGGTCGGCAAGCCGTTCTCCACGGAGCCCTACGGCGTGGGCGTGAAGAAGGACGACAAGGCACTGCGCGCGGCCATCAACGACGCCATCGAGGCGCACGTGAAGAACGGCGACTGGAAGAAGGCCTACGACGCCACCATCGGCCTCTCCGGGGTCGCCGCGCCGAACCCGCCCGCGGTCGACCGCTACTGATCCGCACGTGATCCGCTACTGATCAGCCGGGAGCGCTGCCTTGAACGTTCTGTCGGACCACTTCGCGGAGTTCCGTGAAGGATTCCTCGGCACCGTGGAGCTCACGGGGCTCAGCGGCCTGCTGGCCCTGGTGCTGGGCATACTGATGGCGGCGTTCCGGGTCTCCCCGGTGCCCGCCCTGCGAATATTCGGCGCCACTTGGGTGACGCTGCTGCGCAACACCCCGCTGGTGCTGCTCTTCCTCGCCGTCACCCTGGGCCTGCCCGCCCTCGGGCTCAAGGGCTGGGACTCCTTCTGGCTCGCCGTGCTGACGCTCGGGTGCTACACCTCGGCGTTCATCTGCGAGGCCGTCCGGTCCGGCATCAACTCCGTACCGGTGGGCCAGGCGGAGGCCGCCCGCTCGATCGGGATGACCTTCAACCAGACGCTGAGCCAGGTCGTGCTGCCCCAGGCGACCCGCACCGCGGTGCCGCCCATCGGCAGCCTGATGATCGCCCTCACCAAGAACACGGCGATCGCCTCGGGCTTCAACGTCACCCAGCTGGGCTCGGTGCAGAAGTCGCTCAACGCCGACACCGGCTACAACATCTACGTGATCTTCCTCTGGATCGCGATCTGCTACATCATCATCACCCTGGCGATCAGCGGCCTGTTCCGGCTGCTGGAGAACCGGCTGGCGGTGGCCCGGTGAGCGCTAACGTCCTCTACGACGCACCCGGCCCCCGGGCGCGGGCCCGCAACCGCCTCTACGGGGCGCTGTCCACCGTCGCGATCCTCGGTCTGATCGCCTTCATCATCTACAGGCTGGACGACACCGGTCAGTTCCAGGCCGGCCTGTGGGACGACTACGAGTACAGCGACACCCACCAGCGGATCGTCGACGGCCTGCTGACGACGCTGAAGACGTTCGCGATCGCGGCGGTGCTCTCGCTCTCGCTCGGCGCCGTGCTGGCGGCCGCCCGGCTGTCCGACCACCGGCCGGTGCGCTGGGCCGCCACGGTGGTGGTGGAGTTCTTCCGCTCCATGCCGCTGATGATCATGATCTTCCTGCTGTTCGCGGGAGTCTTCACCAACGATCCGATGTGGGCGCTGGTCATCGGGCTCACGCTCTACAACGGCTCCGTGCAGGCCGAGATCTTCCGGTCCGGGATCAACGCGGTGCCCCGGGGCCAGAGCGAGGCCGCCTACGCGCTCGGACTGCGCAAGACGCAGGTGATGTCGAGCATCCTGATCCCGCAGGGCGTACGGACGATGCTGCCGTCGATCATCAGCCAGCTCGTGGTGACCCTGAAGGACACCTCGCTCGGGTTCATCATCCTCTACGAGGAGCTGCTCTTCGTGGGCAAGGCCTTCGCCGAGCAGACCAAGCCGGTGAACGGCGTCTACGCCTTCATCCCGATGGTGATCATCTTCGGTTCGATCTACATCCTGCTCTGCCTGGCGCTGTCTTCGGTGGCCACCTGGATCGAACGGCGCACGCAGCGCTCGCGCAAGGGCAGCCCGCCCGCGATGTCGACGGCCGGAGGCGCCGTCACGACCGGGTCCGCCGCGGGCGCGGACGGCGCCTCCGGCGCACACGACTCCCGCACGGGCTGATCCTCCGCAGGTGACGCCCCGTCGGCCGGACCGGTCGGCGGGGCGCGCCGCGTGCGGCGCGCCGCGGCGAGCGCCCTGATCACTTGACGCACGCACCCGCAGTGGGTTGCATACGTTCTGTGATCGAGCACCGCGTTCCCCCCGTCGGATCCCGAACGTCCCGTACGCCCCGTACGTACCGTGGAGCCCCGGGCAGGGATCTCGGCCACAGCGCGCACCGGGGAGCCGTGCCGTGGACCCGGTGATCGTCGTCGGGGCCGGCCCGGTCGGCCTCATGCTCGCCCTCTGCCTCGCCCGCCACGAGGTGCGCGTCGTCCTCCTCGACGAGGCCTCCGACGGCCCCGCGCCGGACGAGGAGCGCCTGTCCCGGACGGTCGTGCTCGGCCCGGACACCGCGGCCATGGTGGAGCGGCTGGGGTGCGCCACGGAGGACGGCACCCGCTGGACGGGCTGGCGCACCATGCGCCGCCGCGCGGTCGTCGGCCGGCTGGCGTTCACGCGCCCCGGGGAATCCGCGGAAGCCGATGCGGCCGAGGGTTCGGTGGCAGCCGGCCCCTCGCCGCTGCACCTGCCGCAGCACGCGCTGACGCGGGAGCTGAAGGCCGCCCTCGTCTCGGAGGAGAAGGTACGGATCGTCCGCGGGGGCCGCCTGGAGAACCTGCGGCAGGACGCCTTCGGGATCTCCGCCCACCTCCGCGGCGACAAGAGCTCCGCCTGGCGGGGCAGTTACCTGGTCGGCTGCGACGGCGCCCGGTCGACCGTGCGCAAGCTGCTGGGCGCGCGCTTCCCCGGGCGCACCGCCGTCGAGCGGTACGCGGTCGCCGCGCTCCGGGCCGAGCTGCCGTGGCCCGGCGAGGCCGTGCTGCACCGGTCGCCCGCACGGGGCGGGGAGGTGACGGCCCGTCCCCTGCCGGACGGCGTGTGGCGGCTCGACTGGCCGCTGCCGCCCGGCGGTGAACTCGTCACGCCCGACGCACTCCTGGCCCGGGTGCGCGACTCGCTGGCCACCTGGTGCGAGGACGTCCCGTCGTACGAGCTCCTGGACACCGGCGTGCACCTCGTGCACCACCGCCTCACGCGCCGGATGCGCACCGGCCGCGCCTTCCTCGCCGGGGACGCCGCGCACCTGCTGGGCGCGCTCGGCACCCAGGGCCTCGACGAGGGGCTGCGCGACGCCGGGAACCTCGCCTGGAAGCTGGCCCTGGCCTGGCACCACGGCACCTCGGAGGCCCTGCTCGACAGCTACCAGGCCGAGCGGCGCGGGGCGATCGGGGACCGGCTGCGCGCCGCCGACCGGGCGCTGCCGGCGGTGCGCGGCGAGGGAGGGTGGAGCAGCGTGCGCCGCACGCTGGTGCCGGGCGCCCTGCGCGGGCACGACGAGCTGCTCACCGATGGCCACCTCGGGCGCGGGCAGCTCGGCACGCCCCCCTCGTACGCCCGTACGCCCCTGGCACCGGCCGCACCGCCCGCCGGCTCCGTCACCGTGGACACCCCGCTGGGGGCCCAGGCGGAGAACGTCCGGGTGACGGCACCGGACGGCACCCTCGTGCCACTGCGGGACCGGCTCGGCGGCGACCTCCTGGTGATCCTTACGGCGCCGGGCAGCGGGGTGTGGGAGCGGCGGCACTGGGCGGACGCCGGGCTCATGCCGCAGCTGGCGGCCGCCGTCAGCGCCCTGCCCATGCGCGCCGAGCTGCTGGTCACCGACGAGTACCCGGGCGCTCCGGCCCACACGGTGCTGGTGGTGCGCCCGGACGGGCACCTGGTCGCGGCGCTCGCCGGGGTGCGGCCTGCGGAGCTGTACGCGTGCGCGGACGCCGTACGGGGCGGTACGGCCGGCGGCGCAGAGCCTGCGGGCAGGGGCCGGAAGGGCTCCGACGGGGCCGCGGCGGCGGGTGCGGGGCCGAGCGCCGCGGGCACGGCCTCCGGGGACGGCGCGGGCGCGGGGAGCGCGCAGCCGCCGTCGGAAGCCCCCAGCGAAGCCACAGCCAACCGTTGACCTGCACCGAACGCCATGGTTGACTACGGACCGTGACTGACACCGGCGCGCACTTCTGGCGGAGGGTCCATCTGGACCTGGTCCGCTACGCGGGCTGCGTCTGTCGTCCGTCCTGCTGATCCGCATTCCCTCCGCGCGGCCTGCGTGTGCGCTCTGTGCGCCGGCCGCCGCGCGCTCCTTCGCGATCACTCAGGACGGTTCCCGTGTTCCTTCCCCTGCCCACGCCCGTGCCCGGCTCCTCCACGGTCTCCCCCGGCTCCCCCGGCGCGCCCTCCGAGGCCGACCTGCTCGCCTTCGCCCGGCGCGCGGCCGCCGACGCACAACTGGTCTCCTCCCTCCCGTTGGATCCCCGGGGCCGCACCTGGATGCGGCTGAACGGCCCGGGTGACAGCGAGGCCTGGCTGATCGGCTGGCCGCCCGGCACCGGCACCGGCTGGCACGACCACGGCGGTTCGCACGGCGCGTTCGCCACCGCCGGCGGCGTGCTGACCGAGCACTCGCTCGCGGCCCGGATGCCCACCGACGGCTGGAGGAGTCTGGAGCTGGCCGACGGCATCGACCGCGAGCGACGGCTCTCCGAAGGAGAGGGCCGGGCCTTCGGAGCCCATCACGTGCACCAGGTGTTCAACGCTTCGGCGGAGCAGCACGCGGTGTCCGTGCACGCGTACTATCCGCCGCTGCCGCTGATGAGGCGGTACAGCCGCAGCGGGCAGGTGCTGCGGCTGGAGCAGGTCGAGTGGCCGGAGGAGTGGGCGTGAGGGTCGAGGAGCTCCTGGCGGCCGCCCGGGAGGGCCTGGACCGGCTCGGCCCCGCCGAGACCGCGGCCGCCCAGGCCGGGGGCGGGCTGCTGGTGGACATCCGGTACGCGGCGCTGCGGGAGCGCGACGGGCTCGTCCCCGGCGCTCTGGTGGTGGAGCGCAACGAGCTGGAATGGCGGCTCGACCCGCAGTGCGAGCACCGCGCCGCCGAGGCGACCGGGCACGATCTGAGGGTGGTCGTGATCTGCAACGAGGGCTACGCCTCCAGCCTGGCCGCAGCCTCCCTGCGCCTGCTGGGCCTGCACCGCGCCACGGACCTGGCGGGCGGTTTCCAGGCCTGGCGCGCGGCGGGCCTGCCGGTGGACACCGGGGACGGGACGGTCACCGGGACGTGACCGGTGGCCGGGAGGTGACCGGTGGCCGCAAGGTGACGGTCGCCGCGGCGGCGTGACGGCGCCCGGCGGGCGGCGCCGCCGCGGGGCCTATACGTCCGGCAGGCAGTGGTCCAGCAGCTCCGGGTCCTCGCCCTCCTCCTCCAGCGCGCGGCGCACCACGCGCAGGGCGAGGCCCTCGGAATAGCCCTTGCGGGCGAGCATCCCGGCGAGGCGGCGCAGTCGCTTCTCGCGGTCCAGCCCACGGGTGGCGCGGAGCTTGCGCTCGACCAGCTCGCGAGCGGTCCGCTCCTCCTGCTCGGCGTCGAGCTGCCCCACGGCCTCGTCGATCACGGCCGAGTCCACGCCCTTGGTGCGCAGCTCGCGCGCCAGGGCCCGGCGGGCCAGGCCCCGGCCGTGGTGCCGGGACTCGACCCAGGCCCCGGCGAACGCGGAGTCGTCGATCAGGCCCACGCCCTCGAAGCGGGAGAGGACCTCCTCGGCTACCTCGTCCGGGATTCCCCGCTTGGCCAGGGCGTCCGCGAGCTGCTTGCGGGTGCGCGGGGTCCCGGTGAGCAGGCGCAGGCAGATCGCCCGCGCCTGCTCCTCGGGCCGCGGCGGTGCCCCGTCGTCCCCGGCCCTCGACGGGGAGGGGGCGCCACCGCCCGTACGGTCGTCCATGTCCGGT
Organism: Streptomyces roseifaciens; assembly: GCF_001445655.1. Taxonomy (NCBI): domain Bacteria; kingdom Bacillati; phylum Actinomycetota; class Actinomycetes; order Kitasatosporales; family Streptomycetaceae; genus Streptomyces; species Streptomyces roseifaciens. The sequence goes on along the minus strand of NZ_LNBE01000005.1, from coordinate 28,653 downwards.
CCCGGAGGGTCTTCCCCGGCGCCCGGCCGGGGGTACTCCCATCGCCGTGTCATGGATCAGCTCTTGGCAGCCGTGGCCTTGGCCGCCTTCGCCGTGGACTTCGCCGGGGCGGGCACGGACTTGGCCGGCTCGGCGGCCTCGGTGCCCGCGGCCTCCGCGCCGGGCTCGCCCTCCTTGTCCCCGGGCTTGACGCCCACGCCCAGCTTCTCCTTGATCTTCTTCTCGATCTCGTCGGCGAGGTCGGGGTTGTCCTTGAGGAAGTTGCGGGCGTTCTCCTTGCCCTGGCCGAGCTGGTCGCCCTCGTACGTGTACCAGGCGCCGGCCTTGCGGATGAAGCCGTGCTCCACACCCATGTCGATCAGGCCGCCCTCGCGGCTGATGCCCTGGCCGTAGAGGATGTCGAACTCGGCCTGCTTGAAGGGCGGCGCGACCTTGTTCTTGACGACCTTGCAGCGGGTGCGGTTGCCGACGGCCTCCGTGCCGTCCTTCAGGGTCTCGATGCGGCGGATGTCGATGCGCACCGAGGCGTAGAACTTCAGCGCCCGGCCACCGGTCGTGGTCTCGGGGGAGCCGAACATCACGCCGATCTTCTCGCGGAGCTGGTTGATGAAGATCGCGGTGGTCTTGGACTGGTTGAGCGCGCTGGTGATCTTCCGGAGCGCCTGGCTCATCAGACGGGCCTGGAGACCCACGTGCGAGTCGCCCATCTCGCCCTCGATCTCCGCGCGCGGCACCAGGGCCGCGACGGAGTCGATGACGATCAGGTCGAGCGCGCCGGAGCGGACCAGCATGTCGACGATCTCGAGGGCCTGCTCGCCGTTGTCCGGCTGGGACAGGATGAGGTTGTCGATGTCGACGCCGAGCTTCTTGGCGTACTCGGGGTCCAGCGCGTGCTCGGCGTCCACGAAGGCCACCGTGCCGCCGGCCCGCTGCGCATTGGCCACGGCGTGCAGGGTCAGGGTCGTCTTACCGGAGGACTCCGGTCCGTAGATCTCCACCACACGGCCGCGCGGGAGCCCGCCGACGCCGAGGGCGACGTCGAGAGCGGTCGACCCGGTGGAGATGACCTCGATGGGCTCGTTCGGCCGCTCTCCGAGGCGCATCACGGCGCCCTTGCCGAATTGCCGTTCAATCTGTGCGAGCGCGGCGTCCAGCGCCTTCTCGCGGTCGGTGCCTGCCATGGGTTCCACCCGGTTTGCTTGAGTCGATCGCTTCACGTCCACGACGCTAACGCCTGCCACTGACAATGCGCCCGGGCGCCGCTCCCGCCTGTGGATAACCCGGCCCGCGAGGGAGCCCGGGACACGGTCCCGCACACGGCTCCACAGCGCCGGGGAACCCATAAGAATGGATGTTCGATTTTGCTGTCAAGCGCGCCGCTCCGGAGCCGGCACCGTCCCCGTGACCTCGTACCGCCTCACGTACGCGCCGAGGAAGGCCTGCAGCGTCGCCGTCGCCGGGATGGCCACCAGCGCCCCCACGGCCCCGAGCAGCGCGGCACCCGCCACCACCGACCCGAAGGCGACGGCGGGGTGGATGTCGACGGTCCGCGAGGTGATGCGCGGCTGCAGCACGTAGTTCTCGAACTGCTGGTAGACCACGACGAAGCCGAGCACCCAGACCGCGTACCAGGGGTTCACCGTGAAGGCGAGCAGCACGGGCAGGGCGCCCGCCAGGTAGGTGCCGATGGTCGGGATGAACTGGGAGACGAAGCCCACCCAGATCGCGAGGGCCGGGGCGTAGGGCACGCCGAGGATCACCAGCAGCACGTAGTGGGCGATGCCGGAGATCAGCGCCATCAGGCCGCGCGAGTAGATGTAGCCGCCGGTCTTGGCGACGGCGAGCTCCCAGGCGCGCAGCACCTCGGCCTGCCGGCGGGGCGGCAGCACGGAGCACAGGGCACGGCGCAGCCGGGGCCCGTCGGCCGCGAAGTAGAACGAGAACAGCAGCACGGTCAGCAGCTGGAACAGCCCGCCCAGGACGGTGGCCGAGATGTCCAGGACGCCGCTGGCGCTGCTCTTCACGTACCGCTGGAGCCATTCCGAGTGCAGCAGGCTCTCCTGGACCGCGACGCGGGACAGGCTCGTGCGGAACACCCGGTTGACCCACTTGATCACCGAGTCCAGGTAGGAGGGGAAGTTCTCCACCATGGTCACGATCTGGTCGGCGAGCATCGAGCCGAGCAGTGCGAAGAAGCCCGCGACGACGACGGTGACGGCGAGGAAGACCAGGCCCGTCGCGAGCCCGCGGCGCATGCCGCGGGCGGACAGCCGCGACACGGCCGGCTCGACGGCCAGGGCGAGGAAGAAGGCGATCAGGATGTTGAGCAGCAGGCCGATGAGCTGCTGGAAGGCCCAGACCGCCAGCATGAAGCAGGCGAGCAGGGCGAGCGCGGTCACCATCGCGCGGGGCAGCCAGCGCGGCATGGCGGTGCCGGTGCCGGACGGATCGGACGGAGGCGGTGGGGCGGGTTCCGGAGCGGGGTCGTCTGCCACGCCGCAAGTGTGGCCTATCGGATGAAACGGAACCCCGCGACAGCCGCCCGGTATGTCACCGTCTGTCTTCGGGGACCTCCATGGCCCTGCACACCGCGCGCCACACGTCCTTGGCGTTCCAGCCGGCGTCGAGGGCCTCGTGCACCGTCCTCCCGCCCAGCTCGGACATCACGTGGTCACGTGCGAAGGAGTCGGCGTACGCCGCGCCGAAATGATTCGCCATCCGCTGCCAGAAAACCGTCAACCGCATGCGCCCAGTATCCCGCCCCTGAGGGTGCTGCCCGGCACGAGCCGCTGACCGGGGGCCGTTTCCCGCCCTACGGTCGGTGCATGGCCCGATCCGGAACATCCCCCGCAGTCCGTGCCGAACAGTTCATCTGGCTGACCGCCCGCGTCCTGGAGCAGCGGAGATTCGCCTTTCACTTCCTGGACGGCGACCCCGGCGCCGTGGAAGCCGCCCTGACGGCCTACCTGGGCGAGGACGGCGGGTACGGCTTCGCCCTGGAGCCGGATCTGCGCGGCCCGGTGAGCCAGCCGCTGCACACCGTCCACGCGCTGCGCGTCCTCGACGAGATCGGCCGCTGCGGCGACCGCCGCATGGAGCGCGTCTGCCGCTACCTGACGTCCGTCTCCACCTCCGACGGCGCGCTGCCCGCGCTCCACCCCTCGCTGCGCGGCTATCCGGCGGCCCCGTGGACCCCGGTGGTGGAGGATCCGCCGAGCGACCTGCTGGCCACCGGCCCCGTGGTGGGACTGCTGCACCGCAACGAGGTCTGGCACGCGTGGCTGTTCCGGGCGACCGACTTCTGCTGGGCCGCGGTCGAGGCCCTCGGGAACGGGGCGAGAACTCACCCGTACGAGGTAGAGGCGGCCGTCGCCTTCCTGGACGGGGCACCCGACCGGGCACGTGCCCGTACCGCGGCCGAGCGCCTCGGCCGGGTCGTGCGGGAGCAGCGGCTGGCGGTCCTGGACCCCGCGCGCGTGGCCGACTACCCCGTCCCGGAGGGGTACGCACCGGGCGAGCACCACTACCCGCACGACTTCGCGCCCGCCCCGGACTCGCTGGCCCGCCCCTGGTTCACCGATGCCGAGCTGGACCGCTCGCTGGACTTCCTCGCCGCCTCGCAGCAGGAGGACGGCGGCTGGCCGATCCGCTGGCGGGAGTGGGCCCCCGGCACCCGCCTGGAGGGCCGGCCGATGGTCACCCTCGCCGCCCTGCTGACCCTGCGCGCGTACGCCCGCACCGTGTGACGGCCGCCCCCGCCGCTCCTCCCTCGCCGCCTCCGTTCCGCCCGACCGCCTGCGCTGACCTGCAGGTCCGGGGCATTGTCAGTGGTGCGGTGCACGATGGGTGGCATGGCGGACGAGACGGCGGCCGGTGCGGCGGCGGATGCGGACGGGGCCCTCGCGGGGTTCTCCCCGGCGACACGCGCCTGGTTCACGGGAGCCTTCAGCGCGCCCACGGCGGCGCAGGAAGGGGCCTGGCGGGCCATCGGCGAGGGGTCGGACGTCCTGGTGGTCGCGCCGACGGGATCGGGCAAGACGCTGGCGGCCTTCCTCGCCTCGCTCGACCGGCTGGCGAGCGTCCCGCCGCCGGCCGAGACCAAGAAGCGCTGCCGGGTGCTCTACGTGTCCCCGCTCAAGGCCCTCGCCGTGGATGTGGAGCGCAATCTCCGCAGCCCGCTGACCGGCATCCGGCAGGCGGCCGTCCGCCTGGGGCTGCCCGAGCCGGAGGTGCGCGTCGGGATCCGCTCCGGCGACACCCCGCCCGCCGAGCGCCGGGCCCTCGTCAACCGCCCGCCGGACATCCTGATCACGACCCCCGAGTCGCTCTTCCTGATGCTCACGTCCGCCGCCAGGGACGCGCTCAAGGGCGTGGAGACCGTCATCCTCGACGAGGTGCACGCGGTCGCGGGCACCAAGCGGGGTGCTCACCTCGCCCTGTCCCTGGAGCGGCTCGACACACTGCTGCCCCGCCCCGCGCGGCGCATCGGCCTCTCCGCGACGGTCCGGCCGGTGGACGAGGTGGCACGCTATCTCTCGCCGCAGCGGCGGGTGGAGATCGTCCAGCCGCCGTCCGGCAAGGAGTTCGACCTGTCGGTGGTCGTCCCCGTGCAGGATCTGGGCGAGCTGGGTGCGTCGCCGGTCCAGGACGGCGGTGACGGCAAGGACAGGCCGTCCATCTGGCCCCATGTGGAGGAGCGGATCGCCGATCTCGTCCAGGCTCACCGTTCCACCATCGTCTTCGCCAACTCCCGCCGGCTGGCCGAGCGGCTGTGCAACCGGCTGAACGAGATCGCCTACGAGCGCGCCACGGGCGCACCCCTGCCCGAGCACCACTCCCCCGCCGAGCTGATGGCCGAGTCCGGCGCGGCCAAGGGGGCGCCGCCGGTCCTCGCCCGCGCGCACCACGGTTCGGTCTCCAAGGAGCAGCGGGCCCTGGTCGAGGAGGACCTCAAGGCGGGCCGGCTGCCCGCCGTCGTCGCCACCTCCAGCCTGGAGCTGGGCATCGACATGGGCGCGGTGGACCTGGTCGTCCAGGTCGAGTCGCCGCCGTCGGTCGCCTCGGGGCTGCAGCGGGTCGGCCGCGCGGGCCACCAGGTCGGCGCGGTCTCCACGGGCGTCGTCTTCCCCAAGTACCGGGGAGACCTGGTGCAGGCGGCCGTGGTGACCGAGCGGATGCGCTCGGGGGGCATCGAGTCCCTGCGGGTGCCCGCCAATCCGCTGGACGTCCTGGCCCAGCAGATCGTCGCCATGGTCTCCGTCGACACCTGGGACGTGGAGGAGCTGCTGGCCCTGGTGCGGCGCGCCGCCCCCTTCGCCTCCCTGCCGGAGTCCGCGTACACGGCGGTGCTCGACATGCTCGCGGGCCGCTATCCGTCCGACGCCTTCGCCGAACTGCGGCCGCGCCTGGTGTGGGACCGCGTCGCCGGTACGGTCACGGGCCGCCCGGGTGCGCAGCGGCTCGCCGTCACCTCCGGCGGCACCATCCCCGACCGCGGGCTGTTCGGCGTCTTCCTGGCCGGCGCCGATTCCAAGGAGGGCGCCAAGGGCGGCCGCCGGGTCGGCGAGCTGGACGAGGAGATGGTCTACGAGTCGCGCGTGGGCGACGTCTTCACCCTGGGCACCACCTCGTGGCGGATCGAGGACATCACGCGCGACCGCGTCCTCGTCACACCCGCGCCCGGCGTCCCGGGGCGGCTGCCGTTCTGGAAGGGCGACCAGCTGGGGCGCCCCCTCGAACTGGGCCGCGCCCTGGGCGCCTTCCTCCGTGAAATCGGCTCCGCGGATGCGGACGCCGCCCGGGAGCGGCTCGCCTCCGCCGGCCTCGACACCTGGGCGGCGGACAACGTCCTGGCCTACCTGAGCGAGCAGCGCCAGGCGTGCGGGCACGTCCCGGACGACCGGACCATCGTCGTGGAGCGCTTCCGCGACGAGCTCGGCGATTGGCGCGTGGTCGTCCACTCGCCCTTCGGCGCCCAGGTGCACGCCCCCTGGGCACTGGCCCTGGGAGCCCGCCTCGCCGAGCGGTACGGCATGGACGCCCAGGTGATGCACGCCGACGACGGCATCGTGCTGCGGCTGCCCGACGCCGACCTCATGGGCCTCGACCTGCTGGACGCCGACCCCGCCCGCAAGGGCACGGAGTACGACGGCGAGCAGTCGCCCGTCGGCGCCGCGGACGTCACCTTCGACAAGGGCGAGATCGGCCAGATCGTCACCGACCAGGTCGGGGGCTCCGCCCTGTTCGCCGCGCGCTTCCGCGAGTGCGCCGCCCGGGCCCTGCTGCTTCCCCGGCGCAACCCCGGCAAGCGCACCCCGCTGTGGCAGCAGCGCCAGCGCGCCGCCCAGCTGCTGCAGGTCGCCGGGGAGTTCGGTTCGTTCCCGATCATCCTGGAGGCCGTCCGCGAGTGCCTCCAGGACGTCTTCGACGTCCCCGGTCTCGCCGAGCTCATGGGCGACATCGAGTCGCGCCGCGTCCGGCTGGTGGAGGTGACCACCCCGGAGCCGTCGCCGTTCGCCCGCTCGCTGCTCTTCGGCTACGTCGCCCAGTTCCTCTACGAGGGCGACTCGCCGCTCGCGGAGCGCCGTGCCGCCGCCCTGTCGCTGGACTCGCGGCTGCTCGCCGAGCTCCTGGGCCAGGCCGAGCTGCGCGAGCTGCTCGACGCGGAGGTGCTGGCCGAGCTGGAGCGCGAGCTGCAGTGGCTGACGGAGGACCGGCGCGCCAAGGACCGCGAAGGCGTCGCCGACCTGCTGCGCCTGCTGGGCCCGCTGACCGACGCCGGCCTCGCCGGGCGCGGCGCCGAACCGGCCTGGGTGCGGGAGCTGGCGGAGTCCCGGCGCGCCGTCCGCGTACGGATCGCCGGGGAGGAGCGCTGGGCGGCCGTCGAGGATTCGGGGCGGCTGCGCGACGCCCTGGGCACAGCTCTGCCCGTCGGCGTCCCGGAGGCCTTCACCGAGCCCGTAAAGGACCCGCTGGGCGACCTCCTTGCCCGGTACGCCCGGACCCACGGCCCCTTCACCTCGGCCGATGCCGCCGCCCACTTCGGCCTGGGCACGGCCGTGACCGACGGCGCGCTGCAGCGCCTCATGGCCGGCGGCCGCGTCGTCCAGGGCGAGTTCCACCCCTCCGGCATCGGCCAGGAGTGGTGCGACGCGGCGGTCCTGCGCAGGCTGCGCCGCCGTTCCCTCGCGGCGCTGCGGCACGAGCTGGAGCCCGTACCGCCCGCCGCGCTGGCCGCGTTCCTCCCCCAGTGGCAGCACGTCGGCACCCACAGCCTGCGCGGCATCGACGGACTGCTGCGCGCGGTCGAGCAGTTGCAGGGCGCGCCGGTCCCGGCGTCGGCCCTGGAGAAGCTGGTGCTCCCCGGCCGCGTGCGCGACTTCTCCCCGGCCATGCTCGACGAACTCACCGCGGCGGGCGAGGTGGTGTGGGCCGGAGCCGGAGCCCTCCCCGGCAAGGACGGCTGGGTGTCCCTGCTGCTCGCCGATGCGGCCCCGCTGCTGCTGCCCGCCCCCCACCCGCTGGAGCTCTCCCCCGTGCACCAGGCGGTGCTCGACGCGCTCTCCGGCGGCTACGGCCTGTTCTTCCGTCAGATCGCCGAGCGCGTGCGCGCCGCCGTCCCCGACGTCACGGAGCCGCAGATCGCCGACGCCCTGTGGGACCTCGCCTGGTCCGGCCGGCTCACCAACGACACCCTCGCCCCGCTGCGCGCCCTCCTCGGCTCGGGGCGGACGGCAGGCTCCACGGCGCACCGCGCCAAGCGCGCGGTGCCGCGCGGCCGTTACGGTTCCTTCACAGCGCGCGGCGGCCTGCCCACCTCGCCGACCGCCTCCCGCGGGGGACCTCCCACGGTCGCGGGCCGCTGGTCCCTGCTGCCCGGGCACGAGCCCGACCCCACGCACCGCGCCCACGCCCTGGCCCGTACGCTCCTCGACCGGCACGGGGTCGTCACCCGCGGAGCGGTGGCCGCCGAGGGCGTGGAGGGAGGCTTCTCCGCCGCGTACCGCGTGCTGTCCGTCTTCGAGGAGAGCGGCCAGGCGCGCCGCGGATACGTGGTCGAGGGCCTGGGGGCCGCGCAGTTCGCCATGGACGGCGCCGTCGACCGGCTCCGGGCCGCGAGCACGGCCCGCGACCGGGCGGCAGGCGGCACCCCCGCCGCCGCGAGCGGCATGCCGTGGGAGGCCCCGTCCACGGCCCCCCGCCGCACCCGGGCCGTCGTCCTCGCCGCGGCCGACCCCGCCAACGCCTACGGTGCAGCGCTCTCCTGGCCCGAGCCGCCCGCCGGTGCCACCCACAAGCCGGGGCGCAAGGCGGGCTCCCTGGTCGTGCTCCTCGACGGCGCTCTCGCCCTGTACATGGAGCGCGGCGGCAAGACTCTGCTCGCCTGGCCGCAGCAGGAGGGGGCCGAGACGGCCGATGCGGACGACCCGGGGCTGCGCGAGGCGGCCGAGGCTTTGGCCGGGGCGGCCCGGGCGGGCGCGCTCGGCACCGTCACGGTCGAGCGCATCAACGGCGCAGCCGCGCTGTCCTCCCCCCTGGGCCCCCTGCTGGAGGCGGCGGGCTTCCACGCCACACCCAAGGGCCTGCGCCTGCGCGCGCCCTGAGCCGGAAGCCGGACAAGGGCAGACAAGGACGGACTGGGCAACGGGAAGGACGGAGGAGCACATGCCCGAGGGAGACACCGTCTGGCGCACCGCGCGGGAGCTCGACCGCGCCCTGGCCGGCGCCCCGTTGGTCCGCTCCGACCTGCGCGTCCCCTCACTGGCCACCGTGGACCTCACAGGCCGCCGCGTCACCGAGGTCCTCCCCCGCGGCAAGCATCTGCTCACGCGCGTGGAAGGCGGCCTGACCCTGCACTCGCACCTGAGGATGGACGGCGCCTGGCGCGTGTACGCCGCCGGCGAGCGGTGGCGCGGCGGCCCCGGGCACCAGATCCGCGCCGTGCTGGCCACCGCCGACCGCACCGCCGTGGGGTACCGCCTGCCCGTCCTGGAGCTGCTGCGCACCGCCGACGAGAGCTCGGTGGTCGGCCACCTCGGCCCGGATCTCCTGGGCCCCGGCTGGGACGCGGAGGAGGCGCTGCGCCGGCTGCTCGCCGACGCGGGCCGGCCCGTCGGCGAGGCCCTGCTCGACCAGCGCAACCTCGCCGGCATCGGCAATGTCTACAAGTCGGAGCTCTGCTTCCTGCTCCGGGTCTCCCCCTGGCTGCCCGTCCGCGACGTCCCGGCCCCCGAGCGTCTGCCCGCCCTCGCCAGGAAGCTCCTGGAGGCCAACAAGGCGCGCACCGCCCGCATCACCACCGGCGATCCGCGCCCCGACCACCGGGTGTGGGTGTACGGCCGCGCCGGTCGGCCCTGCCGCCGCTGCGGCACGCCGCTGCGCACGGCGGACCAGGGCGAGCCGGGTCAGGAGCGCGTCACGTACTGGTGCCCCGCCTGCCAGCCCGGCCCCGCACCCGGGCACACCGGATGATTAAGCCGAACGAGTGAAGCCCTGCATTCCGTCGGGCTCCACCCTCATACCCGCCCCCTCACGCCCACCCGTCCTCATCCCCGACCACCCCGGCCGTCCTCACGACCGGCCGGCCCCGCCGCGCCGCCAGCACGCCCACGCCACCCGCCCCGCCCGTGCGGCCAAGGCGCCCAGGAGCCCCTCCCGGGCGTCACGCCGCCTCCAGGGACCGCAGTGCACCGGCAGCAGGCTCAGGCCCCACCCTCCGGCGAGGACGAGCCCGTCCACGGGCCCCGCCCGCCCCGGCTGGACGAGCAGCCTCAGCAGGGCCCACCACCACACACCGCCGGCGACGAGCGCCGCCACCCGCCCCAGCAGGGCGTACGGCCGACGGCAGCCCCAGACATCACGCCGGACCATGGCTGCCTCCTTCGGCCGACGCTAGACCGGCTTCCCCTGGCGTGGGAGAGCGCACCGGAAGCCGGAAGCGGCGCGCTGCACGCCCGTTCGCGCCCTGCGACGCCGGCGGTCAGCCGTAGTCCCCGCCCCGCAGCCGCGCCAGCTCCTGCTCCAGCTCCGTGATCCTGCGATCGCGCTGGTGCAGGTCGACGATCAGCCGCTGCTCGCCCTCGTGGGTGCCCTCCTGGTACACCCGGCGCACGAAGGTGCCGGCCGTGGTCTGGTCGAGGTCCGTGAGCACCATCAGCTCGTTCGTGAAGCGGATCACCGGGTGCTCGTCCATGTCCCCAGGAGAGCGCGGCCGCGCCGCGGGCGCCACCGGAGGCGGATCCGGCGGGACAGAAGCCCACGGGACCTCCGGCGCTCCGGCACCAGAGGCCCGACACCAGAAGACCGGCACCAGAGGACCGGCACCAGAAGACCGGCACCGTAGCCCCGGCACGACGGATCCCCCGGGCTCCGGCGCCCGGGGGATCCCGTCTCCGCTACGTCGGGGTCTCCCCCCGGCGTCGTCAGGCGTTCTCGGCCTGGAACATCCAGTGGTGCTTCTCGAGGTCGCCGGTCAGACCGATCAGGAGGTCCTGGGTGACCGGGTCCGGCTCCTCGGTGGCGCGAATGCGCTCCCGCATCCGGGTGATCACCGCGCCGAGCGCGGAGACGAGGGTCTGTACGGCCTCGGTGTCCTTGGCCCAGCCACCGCCGACGGGGTCGATACCGCTGGTCTTGGCGACGGTCTCGGCGCGCCCGTCCGGCGCGACGCCGAGGGCCGAGGCGCGCTCGGCGACGGTGTCGGCGTGCACGCGGGCGCTCGCGACGACTTCGTCCAGCTGGAGGTGGACCGAGCGGAAACGGGGACCCACGACGGTCCAGTGCACCTGCTTGGCCACCAGCGAGAGGTCCACCAGGTCGACCAGCGCGCCCTGGAGGGCGTCCCCCACGGTCTTGCGGTCCTGCTCGGACAGCGAGCTCTTGACGACAGACATCCAGGTTCTCCCCATCTCAACGGTTTGGCCCGTTTGTTCCGTGTTGTTCGTCTTTTTATCCGCCTTCCCGCCGGCCCGCCATCGCACACCACCGCAAATCCACCCCGGAACGAACGGCTCCGGGAAACACGAAATCCCGGTCGGAGATCCGACCGGGATTTCACGGAAAACGCCTGTCAGGCCGCGACCACATCCACGGCCTCGGCGGGAGCCTTGATCGTGACTCGCTCCCCCGTCACGGACACCGCATTGAACATCGGCCGCATCGGCGCGGGTACCGGCTCGCTCGCCGCTGCCGACTGCGCCAGCTCGGCGAGCGACAATTCATCGCTGACCTCGCGCATGACCTCGGACATCCGTACGTCCAGAGCGTCGCAGATTGCGGAGAGAAGCTCGGAGGACGCCTCTTTCTGCCCCCGCTCGACCTCGGAGAGGTAACCGAGCGAGACCCGGGCGGATGAGGAGACCTCGCGCAGAGTGCGGCCCTGGCGCTGGCGCTGCCGACGCAGCACGTCACCCAGCAGGCGACGGAGCAGAATCATCGGTGGCTCCCTCCTTGGACCGCGAATCCGGATCCTTCACGCCCCACCGTACCGCCTCGGGCTCCGGCCGTGCGGGGAGCTATGTCGTGTTCACTCAGGGCTGCAAACATCCATTCCCCCCGTTGTGTTCCGTATCCTTTGCGCCCACGTTTTCCGTCAGTTCGTTCAGCAGCAGTTCCAGCACCGACCGGACGCTCTCCGACCGGATCCGGGAGCGCTCCCCGTCCAGCGAGAGCTCGCGCACCCGGGTGCGCTCCCCCGGCCCCGCGACGGCCACGAAGACCGTCCCGACGGGCTTGCCGTCCTGGGGGTCGGGACCGGCGACACCGGTTGTGGCGAGACCCCAGTCGGCGCCCAGCAGCGCGCGGACGCCGTGGGCCATCTGCCCGGCAACCTCGCCGTCCACGGCGCCGCGGCCAGCGAGCAGTTCCCCGTCCACGCCCAGCACCGCGGCCTTGACCTCGGTGGCGTAGGCCGTGACCGACCCGCGCACCGAGCGGGACGCGCCGGGCGCCGCGGTCAGCTCCGCCGCGACCAGCCCTCCGGTGAGCGACTCGGCGGCGGCGACGGTCTCGCCGCGCGCCACCAGCGCTGCCAGGACCGCCGACGCCGCCGGGGTGCACGTGTCGCCCGCCGTGCTCATCGGGATGCGGTCCCCGGGTTTCCGGCGCCCGCAGCGGCCCGGCCGGCCCTGCGCAGCACGACGGCCTGCTTCACGTAGTCGAGCCCCGTGGCCACCGTCAACACCACGGCCACCGCCATCACCCAGAAGCGAGCGGTGGCCAGCGCCCCGGTCAGCGCCAGGATGTACATCCCGACGGCGACGCCCTGCGCGAGGGTCTTCATCTTGCCGCCGCGGCTGGCCGGGATGACGCCGTGCTTGATCACCCAGAACCGCATCAGCGTGATGCCGATCTCGCGGAAGAGGATCACGCCGGTGACCCACCACCACAGGTCGCCCAGTGCGGACAGGCAGATCAGAGCCGCACCCATGATCGCCTTGTCCGCGATCGGGTCGGCGATCTTGCCGAAGTCCGTGACCAGGTTGTACGTCCGGGCCAGATGACCGTCGAAGAGATCGGTGATCATGGCGATGGCGAAGGCGGCCCAGGCGAAGGAGCGCCAGGCCGGGTCGTAGCCGCCGTTGTGGAGCATCAGCAGCACGAACCCGGGCACGAGCAGCAGCCGCACCATGGTGAGGATGTTGGCGATGTTCCACAGCCCGGCCTGCCTTACGGCTGCCGCCGGGGCATGGCCTCCGGTGGCGGAGGCCGGGACTCCGGTCATCTGCCCGCCTCCTCGGTACACCCTCCGTCGCCGAGCGGTTCGGCGACGAGGTCGACACCCTCGCTCGCCACCACCTTGGCCACGACCATACGGCCGGGGACGAGGTCCGGGCCGGCGCCGAGCAGGACCTGGCCGTCGGTCTCGGGCGCCTGGTGCGCGGCCCGGCCGATCACGCCGTCCTCCTCGTCCACACGGTCGACCATCACCTCAATGGTCTCTCCGATCCGCTCCTCCGCGCGCTGCGCGGTGAGCTCCTCGGCGAGCCGGGAGATGTGCGCGAGGCGCTCGGCGACGGTCTCGGCGTCGAGCTTGTGGTCGTAGGTGGCCGCTTCGGTGCCGTCCTCGTCGGAGTAGCCGAAGACGCCGATGGCGTCCAGGCGGGCTCCGGTCAGGAAACGTTCCAGCTCAGCGACGTCCTCCTCGGTCTCACCGGGGAAGCCGACGATGAAGTTGGAGCGGGCGCCGGCCTGCGGGGCCTTGGCCCGGATCTGGTCGAGCAGCTCCAGGAAGCGGTCGGTGTCGCCGAAGCGGCGCATGGCGCGCAGCACGCCGGGGGCCGAGTGCTGGAAGGACAGGTCGAAGTAGGGCGCGACCTTCTCGGTGGAGGTCAGCACGTCGATGAGACCCGGCCGCATCTCCGCCGGCTGCAGGTAGCTGACCCGGATGCGCTCCAGGCCGTCGACGGCCGCCAGCTCGGGCAGCAGCGTCTCCAGCAGGCGGATGTCGCCGAGGTCCTTGCCGTAGGAGGTGTTGTTCTCCGAGACCAGCATGACCTCCTTCACGCCCTGCTCCGCGAGCCAGCGCGTCTCGCCCAGCACGTCGGAGGGGCGGCGGGAGATGAAGGAGCCTCGGAAGGAGGGGATCGCGCAGAAGGAGCACCGCCGGTCGCAGCCGGAGGCGAGCTTCACGGACGCGACGGGGCTGGACTCCAGCCGGCGGCGCAGCGGCGCGCGCGGCCCGGAGGCCGGCGCCACGCCCTCGGGCAGGTCGTCGGGAGGGGTGTCCTGGGCGTGCCCCGGGAGGGCCACATCGGCGCTCTGCCGCTCGGCGGGGCTGATCGGCAGCAGCTTGCGGCGGTCGCGCGGGGTGTGGGAGGCGTGGACGCCGCCGGAGAGGATGGTCTGGAGCCGGTCGGAGATGTCGGCGTAGTCGTCGAAGCCGAGCACGCCGTCGGCCTCGGGCAGCGCCTCGGCGAGCTCCTTGCCGTACCGCTCGGCCATGCAGCCGACGGCGACCACGGCCTGGGTGCGCCCCTGGTCCTTGAGGTCGTTGGCCTCCAGGAGGGCGTCGACGGAGTCCTTCTTCGCGGCCTCGACGAAGCCACAGGTGTTGACGACGGCCACATCGGCGTCGGCGGCGTCCTCCACGAGGTCCCAGCCATCCGCCGCCAAGCGGCCTGCCAGCTCCTCCGAGTCCACCTCGTTACGGGCGCAGCCAAGTGTGACAAGAGCGACGGTACGGCGTTCGGGCATAGGGCTCAGCCTACTTTGTCCCGGAGCCGCATCCGCTGCCGAGGCTCCCGGCGAGGCCGGTGGGCCACGAGAGAACGATCACCAGGGGGCGCGTCCCCCAGCCGTCCGCGCCCGCCTTCCGCCGCAGGTCAGCCCGCTACGGGGTCTCCCTTGGTGTAGCTGAGGCGCTGGACCTGGCCCTTGTCGCCGACATTCTTGACTTCCTTGCCGTTCACGAACAGCCGAACGGCCCCGGCGTTGCCGAGAACAAGATCGATCCGGGTGTTGTCGGTGAAGGTCTTGGAATCGCCCTGCTTGAGGACGCCCTCCTCCAGCAGTCTGCCGTTGTGATCCTTGGCGGACATCCAGGTCTGGCCGTTCTCGGCGGCGAGCTTGACGGTGACCTTGTTGGCCGGCGCCCCGGCGATGGCCTTGCCCGAGGGCTCCGCCTTCGGGTCGGCCGGCTTGCCCGAGGGCAGCTTCCGGCTCGGCGAGGCGGAGGGCTTGGCGGAGGGCGAGTCCGCGGCGACGGAGCCGTTGGTGCTCTTGGCGCCGCCGTTGAAGAGCGTGAAGCCGACGAAGCCGACGACGGCCACGATCGCGGCGACCATCGCCGCCGTCCAGTTGGGCCGGCGGGGCTCGGGGCGGATGCGCTCGGCGTCGAAGACGGGTGCCGCGGGGGTCGGCGCGGGGCGCCCGCCGCGCTCGGCGTCGTAGCGCGCGAGCAGCTCGGCCGGATCGAGGCCGACGGTGACCGCCAGGGTGCGGATGTGCCCACGTGCGTAGACGTCTCCGCCGCAGCGCGAGAAGTCGTCCTGTTCGATCGCGTGCAGGATCGGGATGCGCACGCGGGTGGTGGAGCTGACCTCGTCGACGGTCAGTCCGGCGCTGATACGGGCCTGCTGGAGAGCCCGGCCGATCGACGGCCGGTCATCTGCTTCTGCGTCTGCGGAGGAGTTGCCGATGGACACGTGGGCGCCTTTCGAGCGTGTAGCCACCTGCTGGGAGTTCAGTCTAGGGGGGATACGAAAGCCGCGGGCAAGCGGGAAGCCGGACTTTGTACGCCATCAGATGACTCTGCGGCGCCGACGGTGGAACATCGGACCGCCCCCCTTTCTCAACTCGACACGCCGCCGAGAGAAACGGTTGGGCAGGAATCTTCGGCGCCGTCAGGACCCGCCGTCCCCGCGGATCACCGCGAGCACGGCATCCAGCTCATCGGGCTTGACGAGGACGTCGCGGGCCTTGGAGCCCTCGCTCGGGCCCACGATGCCCCGCGACTCCATCAGGTCCATCAGTCTGCCCGCCTTCGCGAATCCCACACGCAGTTTGCGCTGCAGCATCGAGGTCGAGCCGAACTGGGTGGAGACGACCAGCTCCGCGGCCTGGCACAGCAGGTCCAGGTCGTCGCCGATGTCCTCGTCGATCTCCTTCTTCCTGGCCGTGCCCACGGTGACGTCGTCCCGGAAGACCGGCGCCATCTGGTCCTTGCAGTGCTGCACGACGGCCGCGACCTCGGCCTCCGTGACGAAGGCGCCCTGCATGCGGACCGGCTTGCCCGCCCCCATGGGCAGGAAGAGGCCGTCGCCCTTGCCGATCAGCTTCTCCGCGCCCGGCTGGTCGAGGATGACGCGGCTGTCGGCGAGCGAGGAGGTGGCGAAGGCGAGCCGGGACGGCACGTTCGCCTTGATCAGGCCGGTGACCACGTCGACGGACGGGCGCTGGGTGGCCAGCACAAGGTGGATGCCGGCGGCACGGGCGAGCTGGGTGATCCGCACGATCGAGTCCTCGACGTCCCGCGGGGCGACCATCATCAGGTCCGCCAGCTCGTCGACGATCACCAGCAGATAGGGGTACGGGGAGAGCTCGCGTCCGCTGCCCTCCGGAGGAGTGACCTTGCCCGCCCGGACGGCCGCGTTGAAGTCGTCGATGTGCCGGAAGCCGAAGGCCGCCAGGTCGTCGTAGCGCAGGTCCATCTCGCGGACGACCCACTGCAGGGCCTCGGCCGCCCGCTTGGGGTTGGTGATGATCGGGGTGATCAGGTGCGGGATGCCCTCGTAGGCGGTCAGCTCCACGCGCTTGGGGTCGACGAGCACCATGCGCACCTCGTCGGGCGTGGCCCGCACCATCAGCGAGGTGATGAGGCAGTTGATGCACGAGGACTTGCCGGAGCCGGTGGCGCCGGCGACGAGGATGTGCGGCATCTTCGTCAGGTTGGCCATCACGTAGCCGCCCTCGACGTCCTTGCCGAGCGCGACGAGCATCGGGTGGTCGTCCCCGGCGGCGTCCGCGAGGCGCAGGACGTCGCCCAGGTTGACCATCTCCCGGTCGGTGTTGGGGATCTCGATGCCCACGGCGGACTTGCCGGGGATCGGGGAGATGATGCGGACGTCCGGGCTGGCGACGGCGTAGGCGATGTTCTTGGCGAGGGCGGTGATGCGCTCGACCTTGACGGCGGGGCCCAGCTCCACCTCGTAGCGCGTGACCGTGGGGCCGCGGGTGAAGCCGGTGACGGCGGCGTCGACCTTGAACTCGGAGAAGACGGTGGTCAGCGCGGCCACTATGGCGTCGTTCGCGGCGCTGCGCGCCTTGCCCGGCCCGCCCCGCTCCAGCAGGTCGAGCGTGGGCAGGGAGTAGGTGATGTCGCCCGAGAGCTGGAGCTGCTCGGCGCGCGCGGGCAGGCCCGGGGCCGCGTCGGGGGCGGGCGCGGCCTTGGTGAGGTCCGGCACGCCGCGGGTGAGGTCGGGGACGCCCTTGGTGCGGTCCTGGACGGCGCCCGGCCCCTGGCCGCGGCCCCGCGCGCCCGGCACGGCGCCCGGCTGCCCGCCGTCGTCCTGCACGATGCCGCTGCTGAGCCCGGCGACGAGCGGGGTGGGCGGCACGCCGTGCAGCACGGCCCCGTCGAGCGAGGCGGCGGCAGCGGCCGCCATGTCGACCGCGTCGGGCTCGCGGCCGGCGGGGGGCTCCACGGGCTGCCCGGCGGGGCGCCGCGGCTTGCGCCGCTTGTTCAGCGCCTCCTCCTCGGCCCGCTCCGGGTCGGCCGCCCCGGCGGCCCGTCGCGTCGCAGCGCGGCGGGGGCGCGCGGCGGGCTCCTCGCGCCAGTCCTCGGCGTACTCCGCGTAGCCGGCGGCGTCCTCCGCCTCGTACTCGCCGGGCAGCGGCTCGATCAGCCCGAGCCGGATCCCCAGCTGCCGCAGGCGGCGCGGGATGGCGTTGACCGGGGTGGCGGTGACGACCAGCAGGCCGAAGACGGTGAGCAGCACCAGCAGCGGCACGGCGAGCACCTCGCCGACCGTGAAGACCAGGGGTTTGGACGCGGCCCAGCCGATCAGGCCGCCCGCGTCCTGCAGGGCTTGCGAGCCGTCGCCCCGCCCGGGCGACCCGCAGGCCACGTGGACCTGTCCGAGGACGCCGACGACCAGCGCGGACAGACCGATGACGATCCGTCCGTTGGCCTCGGGGCGCTCGGGGTGGCGGAAGAGCCGGATCGCGATGATGCCGAGAAGTATCGGTACGACGAGGTCGAGCCGGCCGAAGGCGCCGGTGACGAGCATGGTCACCAGGTCGCCGACGGGGCCCTCCAGGCTGGACCAGGTGCCCGCCGCCACGATCAGGGCGAGGCCCAGGAGCAGCAGCGCCACGCCGTCCTTGCGGTGGGCCGGATCGAGGCCCCGCGCGCCGCGGCCGACGCCGCGGAACAGCGCGCCCACGCCGTGGGCCACGCCCCGCCCCACGCGGCGGACGCCGCCGGCGGGAGCGGGCGCACGCTTGGGTGCCCGCTTGGCCGCGGCCTTCTTGGCGGGCGCTTTGCGGGGCGGCGCCTTCTTGGCGGGCGCCCGTCCCGCGGGCCTGGGCGCTGCCTTCTTGGCGGCGCCCCCGGAGCGCCCGGCACGCTGCTTCGAGGTGCCCGCCGCGCTCTGGGAACCCTTGCCGGACGTACGTGAGGCCATGGAGCCGAGATTACCGTTGCCGGGCGCGTGGGACACCCGCGCCCCGGCGTTCACCCGTTCGTGTCGTGGCCCAATGTTTTCAAGGGTGACAGGGCGTCAAAGAGTCAGCTGGGAGCGGGCAGCGGGCTCGCTCCGCTGCCGGCCCCGGGCTCCAGGGCGTCCAGCGCGCGCCGCAGGCCGGTGAGTTTGCGCTCGAGGTGGGCGGCGGTGGCAACGGCCGCGGCGTCGGCGGACTCGTCGAGCTGCTTGGTGAGCGCCTCGGCCTGCTCCTCGACGGCGGCGAGCCGTGCGGAGAGCTCGGCGAGCAGCCCCGCGGGCTCCTGGGCGGCCGCAGCGCCCGTACGCCCCGACTGGCCGTTCTCCAGCTGCAGCCGCAACAGGGCCGCCTGCTCGCGCAGCTGGCAGTTCTTCATGTACAGCTCGACGAAGACCGAGACCTTGGCGCGCAGCACCCACGGGTCGAAGGGCTTGGAGATGTAGTCCACCGCACCCGCCGCGTAGCCCCGGAAGGTGTGGTGCGGGCCGTGGTTGATGGCGGTCAGGAAGATGATGGGGATGTCCCGCGTCCGCTCCCGCCGCTTGATGTGCGCCGCGGTCTCGAATCCATCCATGCCAGGCATCTGGACGTCCAGCAGGATCACTGCGAAATCGTCCGTCAGCAGCGCCTTGAGCGCTTCCTCCCCTGACGATGCCCGTACCAGTGTCTGATCGAGCGCCGAGAGGATGGCCTCCAGCGCCAGCAGATTTTCCGGCCGGTCATCGACCAGGAGGATCTTGGCCTTCTGCACCATGGCCCGTCCTCCTCGCCCCGGCAGTGCACCGGGCGCCGCCCCAGGGGACGACTCCCTTGCGCCGCCCGTCCTTGTGCCGGTCATGGTAGCCGCACCCCGCCGGTCGCCACACCCTGTCACCGCGATGTCACTGTGCACGTAGCAGAAACGTAGTGGGGGACCAGAAGGTTCCCCGAATCCCCGGTCCCCACACGTCCTCGCGCACACTCGGTCAGCGGCCGCCCGCCAACGCCGGGCGGCCCGTGCGGCTCCTCCTCACTCGGCGCGCATCCATTGCTCCATCACCGTGAGCAGGTGATCGGTGTCGACGGGCTTGGTGACGTAGTCCGACGCCCCCGCGTCGATGCTCTTCTCCCGGTCGCCCTTCATCGCCTTCGCGGTGAGCGCGATGATGGGCAGGCCCGCGAACTGCGGCATCCTGCGGATGGCGGCCGTCGTGGCGTAGCCGTCCATCTCCGGCATCATGATGTCCATCAGGACCACCACGACGTCGTCGTGCTGCTCCAGCACCTCGATCCCCTCGCGGCCGTTCTCCGCGTAAAGCACCGAGAGCCCGTGCTGCTCCAGGACGCTCGTGAGGGCGAAGACGTTGCGGATGTCGTCGTCGACGATCAGCACCTTCTCGCCGTGGAAGCCCCCGCCGAACCCGGACCCGAAGTCCTTGGCCGTCGGTTGCTCTGCGTCACCATGGAGCTCGGTCGGCCACGGCTCGCCCTGGGGGACGGCCGGCGGCTGGGTCCCCGGCGCGGGCGGAGCGGGCCACTGCGCGGCGGCCTGCGCGGCCCGCTGGCGCCGCAGGAGGAGGCCGGCCGCCCCGCGCGCGAGCGTATCCGCCCCGGCCGGCGGCAGGCCCGCCTCGACGGCCGTGACGTCCTCGACGCCGCCCTGCTCGGCACCGGGCTCGGGCCGGCTGCCCGGCGCGAGCTGCGGGTAGCCCTGGGGCGGCAGCTCACCGGCGTTGAGCGGGAGGTAGAGGGTGAAGGTGGAGCCGCGCCCGGGCTCGCTCGCGGCGTGGATCTCGCCGCCGAGCAGCCGGGCGATCTCCCGGCTGATCGACAGCCCGAGACCGGTGCCGCCGTACTTGCGGCTGGTCGTGCCGTCGGCCTGCTTGAACGCCTCGAAGATCACGCGCATCTTGCTGGCCGCGATGCCGATGCCGGTGTCGGTGACCGAGAAGGCGATCACCTCACCGTCCGGGTCGCGCAGCGAGCCCGCCTCCAGGAGCTGCTCGCGGATGGTGTCCGGGACGTCCCCGCCGGCCGGCCGGATGACCAGCTCCACCGCGCCGGTGTCGGTGAACTTGACCGCGTTCGACAGGAGGTTGCGCAGCACCTGCAGCAGCCGCTGCTCGTCGGTGTGCAGCGTGGCCGGCAGCTCGGGCGAGACCCGTACGGAGAAGTCGAGCCCCTTCTCCGCCGTCAGCGGCCGGAACGTGGCCTCCACGTAGTCGACCAGCTGGACGAGCGCGATACGGGTCGGGCTGACGTCCATCTTGCCCGCCTCGACCTTGGACAGGTCCAGGATGTCGTTGATCAGCTGCAGCAGGTCCGAGCCCGCGCCGTGGATGGTCTCGGCGAACTCCACCTGCTTGGGCGAGAGGTTGCCGTCCGCGTTGTCGGCGAGCAGCTTCGCGAGGATGAGCAGCGAGTTGAGCGGCGTGCGCAGCTCGTGCGACATGTTGGCGAGGAACTCGGACTTGTAGCGCATCGAGACCGCGAGCTGCTCGGCGCGCTCCTCCAGCACCTGCCGGGCCTCCTCGATCTCGGTGTTCTTCACCTCGATGTCGCGGTTCTGCCGCGCCAGCCGCTCGGACTTCTCCTCCAGCTCGGCGTTGGAGATCTCCAGCGCCTTCTGCCGGTTCTCCAACTCCGCCGACCGCTCGCGCAGTTGCTCGGTCAGCTCCTGCGACTGCTTGAGCAGCATCTCCGTCTTGGTGTTGACGCTGATGGTGTTGACGCTGGTGCCGATCATCTCGGCGATCTGGTTGAGGAAGTCCTTCTGGATCTGCGCGAACGGCTGGAACGAGGCCAGCTCGATCACGCCGAGCACCTGGCCCTCGAAGAGCACCGGCAACACGATGACGTGCGCCGGAGGCGCCTCGCCCAGACCGGAGGCGATCTTCAGGTAGCCCGGCGGAACGTTCTCCACCAGGATCGTCCGCTTCTCCTTCGCGGCGGTGCCGATCAGCGTCTCGCCCGGCCGGAAGGAGGTGGGCATGGAGCCCATCGAGTAACCGTACGAGCCGAGCATGCGCAGCTCGTAGGCGTCCCGGCCCTCCTCCGCGCCCTGACCGCCCGGCGAGCCCGTCGGCATGGCCAGGAAGAACGCGCCGTGCTGCGCGGAGACCACCGGCGTCAGCTCGCTCATGATCAGCCCGGCGACGTCGTCCAGGTCCCGGCGGCCCTGCAGGAGGCCGGAGATCCGGGCGACGTTGCCCTTGAGCCAGTCCTGCTCCTTGTTGGCCAGGGTGGTCTCGCGGAGGTTGGCGATCATCGTGTTGATGTTGTCCTGGAGCTCCAGGATCTCGCCGGCCGCATCCACGTCGATCTTGAGGTTGAGATCGCCGCGGGTCACCGCGGTGGCGACCTCGGCGATGGCCCGCACCTGACGGGTCAGGTTCCCGGCCATCTCGTTGACCGACTCGGTCAGGTCGCGCCAGGTGCCGTCCACGTCCCGCACCCGGGCCTGGCCGCCCAGCTGGCCCTCCGTACCCACCTCGCGGGCCACGCGCGTGACCTGCTCGGCGAACGACGACAGCTGGTCGACCATCGTGTTGATGGTGGTCTTCAGCTGGAGGATCTCGCCGCGGGCGTCGATGTCGATCTTCTTGGTGAGATCGCCCTGGGCGATGGCCGTGGTGACCATCGCGATGTTGCGGACCTGGCCCGTGAGGTTGGAGGCCATGGCGTTCACGGACTCCGTGAGGTCCTTCCAGGTGCCGCTGACGCCCGGCACGCGCGCCTGGCCGCCCAGGATGCCGTCCGTGCCCACCTCGCGCGCCACGCGCGTGACCTCGTCCGCGAAGGACGACAGCGTCGTCACCATGGTGTTGACGGTGTCGGCCAGCTGCGCGACCTCGCCGCGCGCCTCGACCGTCACCTTCTTGGTCAGGTCGCCGTTGGCGACCGCCGCCGCGACCTGCGAGATGTTACGGACCTGGCTGGTGAGGTTGTTGGCCATCAGGTTGACGTTGTCGCTGAGGTCCTTCCAGATGCCGGTGACGTCCCGCACCCGCGCCTGACCGCCCAGCTGCCCCTCGGTGCCCACCTCGCGGGCCACCCGCGTCACCTGCTCCGCGAAGTCCGAGAGCTGGTCCACCATCGTGTTCACGGTGGTGACCAGTTCGAGGATCTCGCCCTTCGCATCGACGGTGATCTTCTTCGACAGGTCGCCCTTGGCGACCGCCGTCGTCACCTCGGCGATGTTGCGCACCTGCGAAGTGAGGTTGTTGGCCATGAAGTTGACCGACTGGGTGAGGTCCTTCCAGGTGCCGGAGACGCCCTGCACCTCGGCCTGGCCGCCCAGGATGCCCTCGGTGCCGACCTCGCGGGCCACGCGCGTGACCTGATCGGCGAACGACGACAGCTGGTCCACCATCGTGTTGAGGGTGTTCTTCAGCTCCAGGATCTCGCCCCGGGCGTCCACGTCGATCTTCTGCGAGAGGTCACCGCGCGCGACGGCCGTCGCGACCTGCGCGATGTTGCGCACCTGCGCCGTCAGGTTGCCCGCCATGCCGTTGACGGAGTCCGTGAGGTCGCGCCACACGCCGGCCACGCCCGGCACCTGCGCCTGGCCGCCCAGCCTGCCGTCCGTACCCACCTCGCGGGCGACCCGGGTCACCTGCTCGGCGAAGGCCGAGAGCTGGTCGACCATCGTGTTGATGGTGTTCTTCAGCTCCAGGATCTCGCCGCGCGCGTCCACGTCGATCTTCTGCGAGAGGTCGCCGCGCGCGACCGCCGTGGTCACCTGCGCGATCTGCCGCACCTGGGAGGTGAGGTTGCCCGCCATGAAGTTGACCGAGTCGGTCAACTCCTTCCAGGTGCCGCTGACGCCGTCCACCCGGGCCTGACCGCCCAGCCGGCCCTCCGTGCCGACGTCGCGCGCCATGCGCGTGACCTGGTCGGCGAACGAGGACAGCTGGTCGACCATGGTGTTCACGGTGTTCTTCAGCTGCAGCATCTCGCCGGAGACGTCGACCGTCACCTTCTGCGAGAGATCGCCGTTGGCCACCGCGGTCGTCACCTGGGCGATGTTGCGCACCTGCCCCGTGAGGTTGCGGAAGGCGGTGTTCACCGAATCGGTGAGGTCCTTCCACGTACCCGCCGCACCCGGCACCGCGGCCTGGCCGCCGAGCTCGCCCTCGACGCCGATCTCCCGCGCCACGCGCGTGACTTCGGCACCGAAGGAGGACAGCTGGTCCACCATCGTGTTGACCGTGTTCTTCAGCTCCAGCATCTCGCCGGAGACGTCGACGGTCACCTTCTGGCCCAGGTCGCCGTTGGCCACGGCCGTGGTCACCTGGGCGATGTCCCGCACCTGCGTCGTGACGTTGCGGAAGGCGGTGTTCACCGAATCGGTGAGGTCCTTCCACGTACCCGCCGCACCCGGCACCTGGGCCTGGCCGCCGAGCCGGCCCTCCGCGCCGACCTCGCTGGCCACCCGCGTCACCTCGTCGGCGAAGGTGCGCAGCGTCTCCGTCATCTGGTTGATCGTCTCGGCCAGCTGGGCGATCTCGCCCCGCGCGCTGACCGTCACCTTCTGCGACAGATCGCCGTTGGCCACCGCCGTCGTCACCTGCGCGATGCCCCGCACCTGCGCGGTCAGGTTCCCGGCCATCAGGTTGACGGAGTCCGTGAGGTCCTTCCAGACGCCCGCGACGCCGGGCACCTGCGCCTGGCCCCCCAGCTCGCCCTCCGTGCCCACCTCGCGCGCCACGCGCGTGACCTCGGAGGCGAAGGAGGACAGCTGGTCGACCATCGTGTTGACGGTGTTCTTCAGCTCCAGCATCTCCCCGGCCACGTGCACCGTGACCTTGCGGGAGAGGTCGCCCTTGGCGACCGCCGTCGTCACGAGAGCGATGTCACGCACCTGGGCGGTGAGCCTCGACGCCATCGTGTTGACGGAATCCGTTAGATCCTTCCACGAACCCGACATACCGCGCACCCGGGCCTGGCCGCCCAGCTTGCCCTCGGTGCCCACCTCGCTCGCCACCCGCGTCACCTCGTCGGTGAACGCCGACAGCTGGTCCACGAGGCCGTTGACCGTACGCCCGACCTTCAGGAACTCGCCGCGCAGCGGGTGCGCCGACCCGTCCGCCCCCTGCGAGCGCAGGTCCATCCGCTGCTCCAGGTCGCCCTCGGCCACCGCCGACAGCACCCGCCCGACCTCGGACACCGGCCGCACCAGGTCGTCCACCAGGGCGTTCGACGCGTCGATCGCGGCGGCCCAGGCGCCCTCGCAGGCCCCGACCTCCAGCCGCTCCGTGAGCTTGCCCTCACGGCCCACGACCCGGCGCACCCTGGCCAGCTCCCCGGTGAGCTGCAGATTGCGGTCCGCGACCTCGTTGAAGACCGCGGCGATCTCGGCCATCACCCCGTCGCCGGAGACCGTCAGCCGCTTCCGGAAGTTTCCGTCGCGCATGGCGGACAGTGCCGTCAGCAGCCTGGTCAAGGCCGCCGTGTCGACTTCCGTCGTCCCATTGGCCCGGGACCGTCCGCCCTTCGCGCGCGTGCTCACGCCCCGCGCCTCCGCGCCAGACTCCACCGTGTCCCTCCCGCAGGGTCGATCATCCTCGTCGGGCTTCCACTTCAATCTTTCCCAGTGTTTCACCCCGGCCCGGCCAGGCCATAACAGTTCGGCAGCATCGCACACGGTCCGCGGGCACTCCCAAGGTGGAATCCGTTCGCACCGGCCTCCGCCTGTGCGGTGAAGGTAAGTAACCTGGCATCCGGCCAGGGCAATGGAGGGGCGCTGCGACATGGGTGAGCAGATCGCCGAGACCTACACGAGGAGACCTGTGATCACCGCGCGGGCTGCCGCCACCTTCGAGCCGGTCGGACGCTCGGTCGCCTCCGCCCGTGCCTTCGTCCGGGACACTCTCCAGGGCTGGGGCCACCCCGACATCATCGACGACGCCGTCGTCCTGACCAGCGAGCTCGTCACCAACGCCGTCGTCCACGCCGGCACCGCCGCGGACGTCCTGTGCATGCGCACCGCCACCGGCGTGCGCGTAGAGGTCGCCGACCGCTATCCGGAGCGCGAGGTGCCCCTGCAGAGCTCCGCCCGGCGCATCGGCGGCGTCGACCGCGAGGGAGGCCGCGGCCTGCTGCTGTGCGCCGCCCTGGCCACCCGCTGGGGCGTCGAGTACACCCCCACCCACAAGCAGGTGTGGTTCCAGCTCGACCTGCCCGACCGCCCCGCGGGCACCCGCTCCGCGGGCCCCGCCCTGCCCACCGAGGCCCTGCCGGTGGCCGACGCCCGCGTCCGCGTCGCCGTCGTCCAGCTCGACCGCAGCGGCGGCATCACCGCCTGGAACGACGACGCGGACTCCCTCTTCGGCTTCGCCGCCGAGCAGGTCCTCGGCAAGCCGCTCACCGACTTCGCCGCCTGGCCGCACACCCCCGGCACCTCCACCGGCATCGCCGAGGCCCTGCGCCTGTCCCGCTGGGAGGGGTCCTACGGCATAAGGGGCGCCGACGGCCGCATCACGCCCGTCTACGCCTCCCACCTCCGCGTCCGCGACACCGAGGGCGCCCCCTCCACCGTCTGCCTGCTGGTGCGCGAGGAGGAGCGCGCCGTCCTGCAGAGCCTGCAGCGCACTCCCGCCGCATCCGACAGCGGCACCACCGACCGGGGCACCGCCACCGACCCCTTCGAGGTCTTCATCGGCTCCCCCGCCCCCGACGACCTCGACGGCCTCCTCCAGCGCACCGTCGAGCGCGCCCGCGACATGCTCGACGGCGACGCCGCCTACCTCCTGCTGGCCACCGACGACGAGACCGAGCTGGAGGTCCGCGCCTCCACCGGCCTGCCCTCCGCCCGCCAGCGCTTCGCCCGCGTCCCCGTGGAGGCCGGCACCGGCCGCTACGGCTCCGCCCGGATGCCCGCCGTCCACGAGGACCTCGCCGTCCTCCCCGGCGCCGTGCCCCTCCTCAACGACACCGGCATGCGCTCCGTCGTCACCGTCCCCCTCAAGGTCGAGGGACGCCTCACCGGCTCGCTGGGCGTCGCCGCAGAGGCCCCGGGCCGCTACAGCAACGAAGAAGCCCTCCGCCTGCAGTTCGCCGCCGACCGCATCGCACTCGCCGTCGAGCGCGCCCGCCTCAACGAACTCGAACGCCTGCGCCGCGGCTCCCTGTCCTTCCTCGTCGAGGCCTCCGACCTCCTCGCCGGCACCCTCGACCGCGACCAGACACTCGCCCTCATGGCACAGATGACGGTGCCCACTCTCGCCACCTGGTGCGCCGTCTACACCGTGGCCGACCCCGCATCCGAACCCGAGCTGTCCTACGTCCTGCACGAGGACGAGGACCGCATCGACGGCCTCAAGACCCTCCTCGGCCGGCTCGCCCCGCCGGACCCCGTCCCCACGCCCGGCGCCCGCATCTGGACCTCTCCCTCCGAGGCCGCCCACGCCGCCGCGCTCCGCGGCTCCCTGCGCACCCTCGGCATCGCCGAGAGCGACCGCCACGCGGCCGCTCCCAGCACCTCCCTCGCCACGGCTGCCGCCGTCGGCGGAGAGACCGTCGTCCTGCCGCTCGTCGCCCGCAACCGCGTCATCGGCATGCTCACCCTCGGCAAGCCCACCGACGACCACTTCCGCCAGGAGATCCTGGAGCTCGCCGAGGACCTCTCCCGCCGGGCCGCCCTGGCACTGGACAACGCCCGCCTCTACAGCGAGCGCACCGCCATCAGCCAGTCCCTCCAGCGCAGCCTCCTCCCGCCGGAGCTGCTGCACGTCCCCGGCGTCGAGGTCGACGTCATCTACCGCGCCGCGGGCGAGGGCAACGAGGTCGGCGGCGACTTCTACGACCTCTTCCCCATCCGCGACGGCGCCTACGGCTTCGCCATCGGCGACGTCTGCGGCACGGGGCCCGAGGCCGCGGCCGTCACCGGCCTCGCCCGCCACGCCCTGCGCCTCCTCGCCCGCGAGGGCTACGGCGGCCCGGCCGTCCTGGAGCGCCTCAACGCCGCCATCCTCGACGAGGGCGCACGCAGCCGCTTCCTGACGCTGCTGTACGGCGAGCTGTGGCCCCAGGAGGACGGCAGCGCGATCCTCAAGGTCGTCTGCGCGGGCCACCCCCTGCCGCTGCGCCTGCGCCAGGACGGCACGGTGGAAGCGGCGGCCGACCCGCAGCCGCTGCTGGGCGTCATGGAGGACCTGGAGCTGTACGAGCAGACGGTCACCCTCGAACCGGGCGACGTCCTCCTGTGCGTCACGGACGGTGTGACCGAGCGCCGCGAGGGCACGCGCATGCTGGGCGACGACGGCCTCACCGACCTGCTGACGACCTGTACGGGGCTGACGGCGGGGGCGGTGGCCGCCCGGGTGCTGCGAGCGGTCGAGCGCTTCGCCGCGGAGCCCGCGTCCGACGACATGGCGATCCTGGCGATGCGGGTGCCGGAGCTGCCGTGAGGATCCGGTCCCGGATTCGGGTCCGGGTCCGGGTGTGAACCGGACGTGAATACGAAGAAGGCCCCCGCCAATTGGCGGAGGCCTTCTTTCATGGAGCCCCAAAACGGAATCGAACCGTTGACCTTCTCCTTACCATGGAGACGCTCTGCCGACTGAGCTATTGGGGCCGGCAACGAGATAAAGCATACCCCATGTTCGTACGCCCTTTTGACCACGTGGGCGGGGCGTCGAAGCCGAGCCTCGCCGTGCCTCGCCGAGCCCTGCAGGAGCTTTTCTCAGGCGGCTTCCGGAACCAGCCCGCCGAGCGCATTGCACACGGCCACGACGCGGTGCAGCTCCCGCTCGGTGGTGGCGGCGTCGACGGGCAGCGCCAGGCACTGATCGGCGGCCCGCTCGGTCTCGGCCAGCCACAAGTCCCGCCGGTAGGAGGGAAGTCGGTGCACGGGCGTCTGTACGGGCACGTGGCACCGTACGCCGCGGGCCCGCACCGCCCGTGCGAACGCATCGCGGTCCGGCCGGCCGTTGCCCAGCACACGCACCACGTAGGAGTGGTAGCTGTGCTCAACGCCCGGGGTCACGGCGGGCGTCACGACGCCCCGCAGCCTGGCGTTCAGGTACGCGGCGTTCGCCCACCTGCGCCTGGTGCTCTCGTCCACGGGAGCCGGCGGCTCGTACTGCGCATGCTGCTCGAACTCGACCACGAGCAATCCGCGCCGGTCGGCGACGGCACGCAGACCCGCCAGGTCGGCGCGGCGGCCGAAGAGGTGAACGGGCATCACTGCGGCCGCCCGGAGGGTGAGCGTCGCGGCGACCGAGTCCGGGTCCAGGCAGAGGCTCTCCGGGTCGATGTCCGCGAACACGGGCACGGCTCCGGCCCGACGGACCGCCTCGGCCGCGTCCGCCATCGCGTACGACGGCACGACGACCTCGTCACCTGCACCGATGCCCGCTGCCGTGAGCGTCTCCACTGTCCCCATGCCTGGAGGGTTTCCGGGGGACGTGAACACGGCGTGACGCTCCGCAGTTCATTGTGGAAATAAAAAAGCTCCGGTAGCTGAACTGGGTTCAGCTACCGGAGCTTTTTCTAAAATTTGTTCGGCGGCGT
>NZ_LNBE01000004.1:3618909-3642602 GCF_001445655.1 Streptomyces roseifaciens | reverse complement strand
ACCCTGTCCAGCCGGCGCACCTCCTTGGAGGAGGCGGCCCCTTCGGCGGGGTCGCGCTGCGCGGTGAGGGGCGACGGCGCCTGTCCCGCGCTCGGCGGGGCGGCTGCCCCGCCCGGCTGCTCGGCTGGTTCGGCCTGTTCGGCCGGGCTGCTGACCTGGCTGGTCACTGCTTCGGACCTCCCTCTGGCGGCGGCGCGCACACGGTGGTGCCCGACCGGCGTTCCCACGGGCCATCGTACGTGGGTAAGGGCTGCCTACCTGGGATGGATCACAAGAGGAAGCGGGGCATACGGCTTCCGCTTGTCCGGGTATGGGGCGGTTTCGGCGTCCCCTGAACGCCGCGCGCCCCACGCCCGCCCTCTAGGTCTTTGGTGCTAGGTCCTCGCGTCCTCGGTGCCGGGTCCTCGCGCGGCCGCCCCCTCTCACCAGGGCGGCTGTCCATAGCTGACGGAGTATCAGAGGATCAGGAGCGGAGGTAGGTCAGCACGGCCAGCACCCGCCGGTGATCCCCGTCACTAGGGGAAAGCCCAAGCTTCAGGAAGATGTTGCTGACGTGCTTCTCGACGGCTCCGTCGCTCACCACCAACTGCTTGGCGACGGCCGAATTCGTACGCCCCTCCGCCATCAGGCCGAGCACCTCCCGCTCGCGCGGTGTGAGCCCCGCGAGCACGTCCTGCTTCCGGCTGCGGCCCAGCAGCTGGGCGACGACCTCGGGGTCCAGCGCGGTGCCGCCGCGCGCCACCCGCACCACCGCGTCCACGAACTCGCGGACCTCGGCCACCCGGTCCTTGAGCAGGTAGCCCACGCCCGTGCTGCTGCCCGCCAGCAGCTCCGTCGCGTACTGCTCCTCCACGTACTGCGACAGGACCAGCACACCCAGGCCCGGGTGCTCCTTGCGCAGCTGCACCGCGGCGCGCACGCCTTCGTCCGTATGGGTGGGCGGCATGCGTACGTCCGCCACGACCACGTCCGGCAGGGCGCCCTCGTCGGCGAGCTCCCGGATGGCCTTGATCAGCGCCTCGCCGTCGCCGACGCCCGCCACGACGTCGTGGCCCCGGTCGGTCAGCAGCCGGGTCAGACCCTCCCGGAGGAGCACCGAATCCTCGGCGATGACGACTCGCACCCTGTCCTCCACGACCTGTGGTCCCCCCGCGCCGGCAGCATGTGACGCGCTAAGCATGTCACGCAGGGAGCAGGCCCCGCCGCTGTACGACGGGGCCCGGGCGCGGGTGGGACGGGGTCAGCCGCGCCAGGGCAGCTCCGCGGTGACCGTCGTCGGCCCGCCCTCCGGCGAGTCGACCACCAGCAGGCCGTCCACCGAGCCCAGCCGCTCCGCGAGCCCGGCCAGCCCGCTGCCCCCGGCCGTGGACGCCCCGCCGCGGCCGTCGTCCCACACCTGGAGCATCAAGCGGCTCCCCGAGCGCCACACGTCCACGCGGGCGCTGCGGGCCCCGCTGTGCTTGCTGATGTTCTGCAGGAGCTCGGAGACCGTGAAGTACGCGATGCCCTCGATGGCCGGCGCGGGCCGGTCCGGCAGGTCCGCCTCGGCCTGCACCGGCACCGTGCAGCGGGCCGCCAGCGCGGACAGGGCCGGGCCGAGGCCCCGGTCGGTGAGGATCGCCGGGTGGATGCCGCGGGCCAGGTCGCGCAGCTCCTGCAGGGCGAGCTTCACCTCGCCGTGCGCGTCGTCGACCATCCGGGCGGCCGCCTCCGGGTCCTCCTCCAGCTTCTCCTTGGCCAGGCCCAGGTCCATGGCCAGGGCAACGAGGCGGGCCTGGGCGCCGTCGTGCAGGTCGCGCTCGATGCGGCGCAGGTCGGCGGCGGCGGTGTCCACGACCACGCCGCGGTCCTCCTCCAGCTCCCACACCCGCTCCGCGAGCCGCGAGGGGCCGAGCAGGCCGCTCACCAGCAGCCGGTCGACGGAGGCGAGGCCGCGGATCACCCACGGGGTGGCCAGCACCACGAGCAGGCCGGCGAGGCAGGTCACGCCGATCTCGAAGGGGTTGTCGACGAAGAGGCCCGCGTCGTGCTCGGAGTCGCCGCCGAACTGCATGCCGGGCTGGCCCCACCACTTCGGGTACATCCACCAGTACGCCGGATAGAGGAACAGCATCCAGCCGACCGACCACATCACGACCGAGACGGTGAACGCCCCGATCGCCCACGGCAGGTGCAGCACCGCGTAGAGCACGTGCCGCCAGGACACGCCGCTCTTGAGGAGCGCCCCGACCCACGGCATGAGCCCGCGGCGGCCGTTCCGCGGCCGCACCGGCTCGGGCTCGCTGATCTCCAGCTTCAGCAGGGCCCGGGCGCGGGCCCGCTCGACGGCGCCCAGCGCCCGTACGCCGACCAGCGCGGCGGCCAGCACGGGCACGCCCACGAAGGTGATCAGCAGGCCCATGCCCGCCGCCGTCATCGTCACCGCGTACGAGAAGGTGAGGACCGCCATCGGCAGGCTGAGCAGGAGGTAGAGGAACTCGCGCCAGGTGCGGCCCTCCAGGGGCGCGCGCAGTACGGCGGGCACCCGGTGGGGGGCCCGGCGTGCCTCCGCCCGGCCGTAGTCCCTGTAGTCCATGGCCATGTCGTCGTCCGATCTCCCGGGTCGCGGTGGTTGCTCCGTACCTCAAGGCTCGCGGAGGACGGGGCTCCGGACCATGGAGCGAGTAGGTGTTCCGGGGGTGGGGCTGTCCCTACCCCCGGCCTGCGGGAAGAGGGCGCCGGTCTGTGGAGACAGGGCGCCGGCCTGTGGGAACAGGGCGCAGGCCTGCGGTAAGGGGGCGCAGGCCCGGAGGAGCGGGCTCTCAGCCCGCCGTGCGCTCGCGCCACGGCAGCTCCGCCGTGACGACGGTCGGGCCGCCGGGCGGCGAGTCCACCTCGAACAGGCCGTCGACCGAGCCCAGCCGCTCCGCGAGCCCGGCCAGCCCGGTGCCCGAGTCCGTCGAGGCGCCGCCGCGGCCGTCGTCGCGCACCTGGATCAGCAGCCGCCGGTCCTTGCGCCACAGCTCGACCTCGGCCGTCCGCGCCCGGCTGTGCTTGCTGATGTTCTGCAGGAGCTCGGAGACCGTGAAGTACGCGATGCCCTCGATGGCCGGTGCGGGCCGCTCGGCCAGGTCGACGGAGACGGACACCGGCACCGTGCAGCGCGCCGCCACCGACGACAGGGCCGCGTCCAGGCCGCGGTCCGTGAGGACGGCCGGGTGGATGCCGCGGGCCAGGTCGCGCAGCTCCTGCAGGGCGAGCTTCACCTCGCCGTGCGCCTCGTCTACCATCCGCGCCGCCGCCTCCGGGTCCTCCAGCACCTTCTCCTTGGCCAGGCCCAGCCCCATCGCGAGTGCGACGAGGCGGGCCTGGGCGCCGTCGTGCAGGTCGCGCTCGATGCGGCGCAGGTCGGCGGCGGCGGTGTCGACGACCACGCCGCGGTCCTGCTCCAGCTCGGCGATCCGCCGCTCCAGCTCGCTGGAGGGGCTGAGCAGGCCGCGCACCATGGCGCGGTCCAGGTTCGTCATGCCGCGCGCGACGTGGCCGAGGAGCGGCCAGCCGACGAAGAGCAGGCACAGCGTGAGGACGAAGGTGAGGATGCCCCAGGGCAGCCGGATGAAGCCGTAGAGGGTGGTGCGCCAGGCGACCGGGTCCTTCAGCGTCGTCCACAGCCAGGGGAAGAAGCCCCGGCCCCGCTGCTGCCGGGAGAGCCGGCTCGGCTCCTCGATCCGCAGCCCCAGCAGCGCCCGCGCCCGCCGGCGCTCCAGCCGGCCGAGCGCCCGCGCGCCCATCAGGCCCACCGCGAGCAGGGGCAGGCCGATCACCGTGAGGGACGTCAGGACGCCCGCGTAGAGCCACAGGGACACGTAGACGAAGCCGGTGAGCGCCTCCGGCAGGTTGAGCAGCAGGTGCGCGACCTCCTTCCACGTCCGGGCGTCGAAGGCGAAGCGGGCGGGAGGAAGCCGGTCACCGCCGTCGGCCTCGTCCCTGGAAGCGGTGCTTCCGGTGATATGTGATGTTTGTGATGTGTGCGATGTATGCGATGTGCTCGACGCGTTGTTCGACGTGCTGTTCGGCGTACTTCTCGCGGCACTGCTGGCGGTCATAAGCCCAAGCCTGCACGGCCTCCGGGGCCCACCGCCATGGGGGCCGTGGGTGGGGAAGGGTGGGGATAACCCCACCAGGGCCTAGACTCCCGTGCGTACAGAACGTCGAACACGCAGGACAGGGAGCGAGGGGCGGACGTGCCGGAGGCGACCGTGCGCAGTACTGCCGATGCCCATGCCGCTGTCCCGCTGGCTGCGGACTACTTCCAGAGCTATTCCGTGGTGGGGCTGCTCGCGGTCGTCGGGGTGCTCTTCGTGGCCGTGGCCTTCGGGGCCGGGCGGCTGCTGCGGCCCGTCGTGCCGACGCCCGAGAAGCTGCTGACGTACGAGTGCGGCGTCGACCCCGTCGGCGAGGGCTGGGCCCACACCCAGATCCGCTACTACGTCTACGCCTTCCTGTACGTGATCTTCGCGGTGGACTCGATCTTCCTGTTCCCCTGGGCGACGGTCTTCGCCGCGCCGGGCTTCGGCGGAGCCACGCTCGTGGAGATGTTCATCTTCCTCGGCTTCCTCGCCGTGGGCTTGTTGTACGCATGGAAGAAGGGCGTCCTGGAGTGGACGTGACACCGGTGGACCTTCCCGAGCCCCGTCGTCTCGGCCCGCTGGCCAGGCTGGCCCCGGAGCCGATGAAGGTCGTCCTGAACTGGGGACGCCGCTACAGCCTGTGGGTCTTCAACTTCGGGCTCGCCTGCTGCGCGATCGAGTTCATCGCCGCGTCCATGGCGCGGCACGACTTCATCCGGCTCGGCGTGATCCCCTTCGCGCCCGGCCCGCGCCAGGCCGACCTGATGATCGTCTCCGGCACGGTGACGGACAAGATGGCGCCCGCCGTCAAGCGGCTCTACGAGCAGATGCCCGAGCCCAAGTACGTGATCTCCTTCGGCGCCTGCTCGAACTGCGGCGGCCCCTACTGGGACTCGTACTCGGTCACCAAGGGCGTCGACCAGATCATCCCCGTCGACGTCTACGTGCCCGGCTGCCCGCCGCGGCCGGAAGCGCTGCTGCAGGGCATCCTGAAGCTGCAGGAGAAGATCGCGCGGGAGTCGCTCGGCGAGCGGTACGGCTCCGCCGGGGGTACGGGGGCGTCCGCCGCCGCCCTGCGCAGCGGGCTGGTGACGCCGCCGCCGGCGCCGGCGGCCACGCCGGAGGAGACGGACCGATGACCGAGCCGACGCCCGAGTCCGTGCCGGAGGCCGCTTCCGAGCCCGCTCCCGCTCCCGAGCCCGTTGCCGACCTTGCCGTCGGCTGGCTGCCGGCCGGAGTGATCTCGCTCTTCGGCGAAGGCGCGACGGCCGAGGAGACCTACGACCTGCTCACGGTCGACGTCCCGGCCGAGCGGTGGATCACCGCCCTCGAAACGGCCCGGGACCGGCTGGGCTGCACCTTCTTCGACTGGCTGAGCGCCGTGGACGAGCCCGGTACGGGCTTCCGCGTCTGCGCGCACCTGGCCGCGCTGCCGGGTGCCCTCCCGGGCGGGGGCGAGGGCATGCGCCGCCTGCTCCTGCGCACCACCGTGCCGCACGAGGCGCCTGCGCTGGCCACTGCT
Organism: Streptomyces roseifaciens; assembly: GCF_001445655.1. Taxonomy (NCBI): domain Bacteria; kingdom Bacillati; phylum Actinomycetota; class Actinomycetes; order Kitasatosporales; family Streptomycetaceae; genus Streptomyces; species Streptomyces roseifaciens. Next base: position 3,636,971 of record NZ_LNBE01000004.1, on the reverse strand, counting down.
GTCGGCGTCTATGCGGGCGCGGCGTGGCACGAGCGCGAGACCCACGAGATGTTCGGCATCGACTTCCCGGGCCACCCGCACCTCGTCCCGCTCCTCCTCCCGGACGCCTTCGAGGGCCACCCGCTGCGCAAGGACTTCGTCCTGGCGGCGCGGGTGGTCAAGGCCTGGCCGGGCGCCAAGGAGCCGGGGGAGGCGGCGGAAGGCGGCCCCAAGCGGCGCCAGATGCTTCCCCCGGGCGTCCCCGACCCCAACGAATGGGGCCCCCTCAAGGGCCAGCTCCCCCCGGCCCCCGCCCGCCCGGCCCGCGCCGCGCGCGCCGCAGGCGACCGCCCGGTCCGCCGCGCCCGCACGGCGTCGGAGGGCTCGGCGAGCCAGCCGGAGGCCGCGGCCGCGGCCGCGCCGCGCCGTACCCGCACGGCGTCGGAGGGCTCGGCCAGCCAGCCGGAAGCTGCGGCCGCGCCGCGCCGCGCCCGCAGTGCGGCAGACGGTTCGGCCAGCCAGACGGAGGCCCCCGCCCGCGGCGCCGCAGACGGCTCCGCAAACCGGCAGGGCGCGGAGCCCGCCCCGCGGCGTACCCGCAGCGCGGCGGACGGCTCGGCGAGCCAGGCGGAGCCCGCAGCTCCGCGGCGCGCGCGCAGTGCGTCCGACGGCTCGGCGAGCCAGACGGAGGCGGGACGCCCCGCCGAGACGGGGGAGAAGCCGCGCCCCCGCTCCTCCGACGCCCCCTGGCACCACGCCCGCCCGGCCTTCGAGGAACCCCCGAAGCCCAGCCCCGACCAGCCCCCGACAACCCCGGAACCGCCGTCACCCAAAACCCCCGAGGCGGAACCGAGCACTGCCGACGAGGCGCCCTCCGGCGCAGCCGAGCAGCCCCCGTCCGGCGAGGTCCCGGTCACCCCGGAGCCCGAGGCCGAGCCGAGCGCTCCTGCCCGCCGCGACGGCGCCGAGCCGGAGCACCGGGATCCGGCGGTGCCGAGCAGTCCCGCCGACGAGGCGCCCTCCGGCGCAGCCGAGCAGCCCCCGTCCGGCGAGGTCCCGGTCACCCCGGAGCCCGAGGCCGAGCCGAGCGCTCCTGCCCGCCGCGACGGCGCCGAGCCCGAGCACCGGGATCCGGCGGTGCCGAGTAGCCCCGCCGACGAGGCGCCCTCCGGCGCAGCCGAGAAGCCCTCGTCCGACGGTGCCCCGGTCACCCCGGAGCCCGAGGCCGAGCCGAGCGCTCCTGCCTGCCGCGACGGCGCCGAGCCGGAGCACCGGGATCCGGCGGTGCCGAGCAGCCCCGCCGACGAGGCGTCCCCCGGCGCAGCCGGGGAGACCTCTGCTCCCGGTGGCGGGCCGCGTCCCCCCTCCCGCCGCGACGGCGTCCAGCCCGAGCGTCGGAGCCCGGCGGTGCCGAGCTCACCCGCCGACGAGGAAGCCCCCGGCGCAGCCGGAGGCGCCGGTGGCGGCGAGCCCAAGAACGACACGAACCCCGCCGGAGGCGACCCCGCATGAGCGACACACTCGACGTCGTCCTGCGCCTCCTCGCCGTCTTCGTCGCCTTCCTCGTGCTGCCCCTGGTCGTCGGCCAGACCGAGCACAAGGTGATGGCGCACATGCAGGGCCGCCTCGGCCCGATGTACGCCGGCGGTTTCCACGGCTGGGCCCAGCTCGTCGCGGACGGCGTGAAGTTCGCGCAGAAGGAAGACATCGTCCCCGCGGGCGCGGACCGGCGGATCTTCCAGCTGGCGCCGGCGGTCGCCCTCCTCCCGTACCTCCTGGTCCTGCTGGCGATCCCGGTCGGGCCGGGCAACGCCGTGGGCCAGGCCGTGGACGCGGGCATCTTCTTCGTCCTGGCCGTGATGGGCGTCGGAGTCCTCGGCTCGCTGATGGCGGGCTGGGCGTCCGCGAACAAGTTCTCGCTGCTGGGCGGCCTGCGCACCGCGGGCCAGCTGATGGCGTACGAGCTGCCGATGCTGCTGGCCGCGGCGAGCGTGGCCATGGCGGCGGGCACGGTCTCGCTGTCCGGGATCGTGGACGCGTTCCAGTGGTGGTGGGTGCCGTGGCAGATCGTCGGCGCGGTGGTCTTCTTCGTGGCGGGCCTGGCCGAGCTGCAGCGCCCGCCGTTCGACATGCCGGTGGCCGACTCCGAGATCATCTTCGGCGCGTACACCGAGTACACGGGCCTGCGCTTCGCACTGTTCCTGCTGTCCGAGTACGCGGGCATCGTCGTCCTGTGCGGTCTGACCACGGTCCTGTTCCTCGGCGGCTGGCACGGCCCGTTCGGTGGCGACGGCATGGGCTGGGTGTGGACGCTGCTCAAGGCGGCCGTCCTGGCCTTCGTCGTGATCTGGCTGCGGGTGACCTATCCGCGCCTGCGCGAGGACCAGCTGCAGAAGCTGGCCTGGACCGTCCTCATCCCCCTCGCCCTGGCGCAGATCGCGCTGACGGGCGTCGTCAAGGTGGTGACCCAGTAGTGGGCCTTCCCGGTTCCGGCCTCGCCAAGGGCCTGGCCGTCACGCTCCGCACGATGACGCGCCGCGCGCACACCGCGCAGTACCCGGACGTGCAGCCCGAGCTCCCGCCGCGCACCCGCGGCGTGATCGGGCTGTTCGAGGAGAACTGCACGGTCTGCATGCTGTGCGCCCGGGAGTGCCCGGACTGGTGCATCTACATCGACTCCCACAAGGAGACGGTGCCCCCGGCCGCCCCGGGCGGCCGCGAGCGCAGCCGCAACGTCCTCGACCGCTTCGCGATCGACTTCTCGCTGTGCATGTACTGCGGCATCTGCATCGAGGTGTGTCCCTTCGACGCACTGTTCTGGTCGCCGGAGTTCGAGTACGCCGAGACCGACATCCAGGACCTCGTCCACGAGCGCGACAAGCTCCGCGAGTGGATGTGGACCGTGCCGGAGCCGCCCGCGCTGGATCCGGCGGCCGAGGAGCCGAAGGAGGTCGCGGCGGCCCGCAAGACGGCGGAGAAGCTGGCCGCGCAGGCGGAGCAGGAGAAGCAGGCGGAACTGGAGCAGCAGGAGAAGCAGGAGAAGCAGGAGAAGGAGGGAGACGCATGACCGGCGCAATGACGTTCGCCGCGAGTACGGACGCGCACGGCTTCCTCTCCCCGACCGGCGTCGAGATCGTCTTCCTCCTCGTCGGCCTCGTCACCCTCGGCGCGGCCGTCGTGACCGTCACCACCAAGCAGCTCGTGCACGCCGCCCTGTGGCTGGTCGTCGCCCTCGGCGGGCTGGCCGTGGAGTACCTGCTGCTGACGGCGGAGTTCATCGCCTGGGTACAGGTCCTGATCTACGTCGGCTCGGTGGTCGTCCTCCTCCTCTTCGGCCTGATGCTCACCAAGGCGCCGATCGGCCGCTCCCCGGACGCCGACTCCGGCAACCGCTGGGTCGCCCTCGGGGTCGCCGTGGCCGCGGCCGCCGCCCTCGTGTGGGTGGTCGCCGACGCCTTCCGCACGACCTGGATCGGCCTGGACGGCGACGCCCCCCAGGGCACGACGAAGGTCTCGGGCGAGATCCTCTTCCGGCACTGGGTGCTGCCCTTCGAGGCCCTGTCCGTCCTGCTGCTGGCCGCGCTCGTCGGCGCGGTGGTCCTCTCCCGCAGGAAGAGCCGGGAAGGGGCGCAGCGCTGATGCATCTCGTCTACCCGGCCGTCCTGGCCGCCCTCCTCTTCTGCACGGGCCTGTACGGCGTCCTCGCCCGGCGCAACGCGATCCTCGTCCTGATGTCCGTCGAGCTGATGCTCAACGCCGTCAACCTCAACCTGGTCGCGTTCGACGTGTGGCTGCGCGACGAGCTGCACGCCGGCCAGGCGCTGACCCTCTTCACCATTGCCATCGCCGCCGCGGAGATCGGCATCGGCCTGGCGATCGTGCTGCAGGTCCACCGCAACCGCGGCACCGCCGACGTCGACCGCCTGCGCGACCTGCGCGACGACGCCCCCGACACCGGACCCGACACCGATCGCGCAGACCGCGAGGAGAAGGCCGAGGCCGCCGCGTGAGCACCACGACCACCGCCGTTCTCGTCCCCCTGCTGCCCTTCCTCGGCGCCCTCGCGGGCCTGCTGACGGGCCGCCGCGCGCCCGGTTTCGTCCGCCCCCTGGCCGTCCTGCCGACCGCGGCCGCCGCGGTCCTGGCCGTCGTCGTCGCCTGGCGGCAGGGCGGTGGCGAGGCGCTCGACGCCGCCACCCGGCTCACCCCGACCGGCTCCGTGCCGATCGACCTCGCCCTGCACCTCGACGGCTTCGCCGTCCTCGTCGCGGTCCTGGTCGGCGTCGTCGCCACCTGCGTCCAGACCTACTCGACGGCCTACCTGCGCGACGACCCCCGCTACCCCTCCTACGCCGCCCTCGTCTCCCTGTTCACCGCGGCCATGCTGCTCGTCGTCTACTCCGGCGACCTCATGGTGCTGCTGGTCGGCTGGGAGATCATGGGCATCTGCTCGTACTTCCTGGTCGGGCACTACTGGGAGACGGAGGCCGCCCGCACGGCCTCCCTCAAGGCGTTCCTGGTCACCAAGCTCGGCGACGTCCCCTTCCTGATCGGCATCCTCGCGCTGGCCGCCGACGCCGGGACGTTCCGGATCAACGGCATCCTCACCGCCGTCGGCTCCGGGGACATCGACCACCCCACGCTGATCGCGCTGCTGCTCCTGGCCGGCGTCGCGGGCAAGTCCGCGCAGTTCCCGCTGCACACGTGGCTTCCCGACGCGATGGCCGGCCCCACGCCGGTCTCCGCGCTGATCCACGCCGCGACGATGGTCGCGGCCGGCGTCTACTTCGTCGCCCGGCTCCTCCCGCTCTTCACGGCCTCCGCGGCCGCGCTCGTCGTGCTCGCCGTGATGGCCGCGGTCACGATGGTCGGCTCGGCGCTCGCCGCCCTCGCCCAGGACGACATCAAGCGCGTCCTCGCCTACTCGACCGTGGGCCAGCTCGGCTACATGACCGGCGCCCTCGCCGTCGGCAACCGGGGCGCGGCCGTCTTCCACCTCGTCTCGCACGGCGCGTTCAAGGCGCTCCTGTTCCTCGGGGCGGGCGTGATCATCCACGCCGCCGGCACGAACTCGCTGGCCGCGATGGCCCGCATGGGCGGCCTCGCCAAACGCATCCCCGACGCGTACTGGACGATGACCGTCGCCCTCCTCGCGCTCGCCGCGATCCCCCCGTTCAGCGGCTTCTTCTCCAAGGAGGCCGTCCTCGGCGCGGCCGAGCACGCCGCCGAAGGCGACGCCGCGGGCATCCCGGGCGCGGCCGGCTGGCTCGTCCTCACCGCGGGGCTCCTCACGGCGCTCCTCACCGCCGCCTACGCGTGCCGCCTGTGGCTGATGGCCTTCCGCGGCAAGGGCCCCGAGGCCGCCGACCACGGCAGGCAGCCCGCCGCCATGAACACCGTCCTGTGGATCCTGTTCCTCCCCACCCTCGGGCTCGGCCTCGCCGCCGGGAAGCTCCCCGACTGGTTCGACGGCGGATCGCTCACCCCGACGCTCACCACCTCCGTCCTCTCCACCGGCTGCGCCCTCGCCGGCGCGATCGTGATGTACGCGGCCTGGCGCCGCACCGCCGCGCTCGCCGCCCGCACCCCCCTCGGTGCCGTCGCCGCCGACCCGGACGCGTCCCCCTACGTCTCCGAGGAGGAGACCATCGCCACCCACGAGGCCGCCTACGGCGACATCGCGGCGGCACCCGACCCGGCCGACCCCGGCCGGGCCCTCCTCGGCCCCCTGCACCGCCACGCCGCGTCCGGCTTCCACCTGGACGCCGTGTACTCGGCGCTGTTCGTCCGGCCCACGCGCGCGGCCGCCCGCCTCGCCCAGTTCCTCGACCGCGAGGTCGTCGACGCCTACGTCCGCGGAGCGGGCACGGCACCCCGCCTGCTCGGCGCGGCCGTCCGCCGCGCCCAGACCGGCAACGTGCAGACCTACCTCAGCGCCCTGCTCGCCGGCTCCGTCGTCCTGGCCGTCGCCGCCGTGCTCGTAGCCACCGGAGCCTGACCATGAGTCACACAGTCATGCAGTACCTCCTCGCTGCGATCGTCGTCCTCCCCCTCGTCGGCGCCGTCGCCTCCCTGCTGCCGGCCCCGCCCGGCCTCAAGGGCAGGAGCCCCGAGCAGGCCGTCCTGCGCCACGGCGTCACCGTCACCGGTGCCGTCCTCGCGCTGACCGTCGCCCTCGCCGCCGGCTTCGACCACGACAGCCCGGCCCGCATGCAGGCGACCACCGACATCAGCTGGATCCCGGCCCTGAACATCCGGATCCACCTGGGCGTGGACGGCGTCTCGCTCCCCCTCCTCGTCCTGACGGCGCTGCTGACCTTCCTCTGCGCGCTGTACAGCTACTTCAAAATGCCCGCGGGCCCGTCTCCCAAGGCATTCGTCGCGCTGCTCCTCGTCCTCGAGGCCGGCACCCTCGCGACCTTCGCCGTCCTCGACCTGATGCTGTTCTTCCTGGCCTTCGAGATGGTGCTCATCCCGATGTACTTCCTCATCGCCCGCTGGGGCGGCGAGGGCAGGGAGCGCGCCGCCTGGCGCTTCATCCTCTACACGCTGCTCGGCTCCGTCGTGATGCTGCTCGGCCTCCTCCTGGTCGGGATCAAGGGCGGCACGTTCGACATGGTGGCACTCGCCACTGACAACGGGGCCTCGCTCGGGCACACCACGCAGCTCATCGCCGTCCTCGCCATCGGCATCGGACTGGCCGTGAAGGCCCCCATGTGGCCCCTGCACAGCTGGCTGCCCGACGCCCACACCGCCGCCCCGACCGTCGGCTCGGTGCTGCTCGCGGGCGTGCTGCTGAAGATGGGCACGTACGGCTTTGTCCGCATCGTCCTGCCGATCGCCCCCGACGGCGCGCACACCTTCGCGCCGTACCTCGCCGCCTTCGCGACCGTCGGCATCATCTACGGCTCGCTGGTCTGCCTGGCGCTGGCCCGGTCGGGCGCGAAGGGCGACCTCAAGCGCCTCATCGCGTACTCCTCCGTCGGCCACATGGGCTTCGTCCTGCTCGGCATCGCCACGCTCACCCCCACGGGCGTGAACGGCGCGCTGTTCGCCAACATCGCCCACGGCCTCATCACCGGCCTCCTCTTCTTCCTGGTCGGCGCGGTCAAGGACCGCTACGGCACCAGCGACCTCGACGCCCTCTCCGGCCGCACCGGCGCCGCCCTCTACGGCAAGGCGCCCCGCCTCGGCGGGCTCCTCGCCTTCGGCGCGATCGCCTCCCTCGGCCTGCCCGGGCTCGCCGGCTTCTGGGGCGAGATGCTCGCGATGTTCGGCGCCTTCCGCCCGGCGGAGGGGCTCAGCCGCCCGGCGTTCCTGACGTTCATGGCCCTGGCCGGCCTCGGCACGCTCCTGACGGCCGCCTACATGCTCGTGGTCGTCCGCCGCGTGTGCATGGGCGGCGACGGCGGCAGCACCCGGCCGCAGACCGCCGGCACCGCGGAGGACGCACCCGCCGACGTGCGGTCCTACGAGTTCGCCGCCTGGACCCCCCTCGTCGCCCTCACCGTCCTCGCCGGACTCTGGCCCGCGGCCCTCCTCGGCCTCACCGACCCGGCCGTTCAGCAGCTCCTCCGAGGAGGCAACTGATGGGCTCCCTGATCCAGTCCGTCGACTGGCTCGCCATCGCACCGCCCACCGTCACCGCCGTGGTGGCGCTGGCCGTCCTGGTCGCCGACCTCTTCCTCCCCGAGGGCCGCAAGCCGCTCCTCGGCTGGTTCTCCGTCGCCGGACTGCTGCTCGCGGGAGTCTCCCTGCTGCCGCTCCTCGACGGCGACCGCTCCACGTTCTGCCTCACCGGCACCTCCGCCGGACGCCACGCCTGCAGCTACGCGGCCGACGACTTCACGCTCGTCATCCAGCTCCTGGTGCTCGGCGGCGCCCTCCTGACGGCCCTGCTGTCCATGAGCGCCGTCCGCGACGAGGAACTCCCCGAAGGGGAGTTCTGGTTCCTGCTGCTGTCCTCCGCCGCGGGCGCCGCCCTGCTGCCCGCCTCCCGGGACCTCGCGACCCTCGTCGTGGCCCTCGAAGTGGCCTCCCTGCCGGCCTTCGCCCTCGTCGGCCTGCGCCGCGGCGACCGCCGCTCCTCCGAGGCGGCCCTGAAGTTCTTCCTCTCCTCGGTCACCGCGACCGCCGTCACCCTCCTGGGCGTCAGCTTCGTCTACGCGGCCACCGGCACCCTGCACCTCACCGAGATCGCGGCCCGGCTCGGCGACGTCGACCCCCGCTTCGACACCCTCGTGCAGACCGGCGTCGCCCTCACCCTCGTCGGCTTCGCCTTCAAGACCGCGGCCGTCCCCTTCCACTTCTGGGTGCCCGACACCTACGTGGGCGCGCCGCTGCCCGTCGCCGCCTACCTGTCGGTCATCGGCAAGGCCGTCGGCTTCACCGGCCTCATCCTCGTCGCCGTCGTCGCCTTCCCCGCGTACTCCGGTGTCTGGGGCCCGGCCCTCGCCGTGCTCGCCGCCGTCACCATGACCGCCGGCAACGTCGCCGCGCTGCGCCAGCGCCCGGAGCGCGCCCACAGTGCCGTCCGCCTCCTGGCCTGGTCCTCCGTGGGCCAGGCGGGCTACCTGCTCGTGCCCATCGCCGCCGCCGGCTACGCCGACGACCCCGCGCACGCCATCGGCTCCACCGTCGCGTACGCCCTGATGTACGCCGCCGTGAACCTCGGTGCCTTCGCCGTCGCCGCCCTGGTGGCCCGTACGAGCCCGCAGAACCGGATCACGGACTACCGGGGCCTCTACGCCCGCCGCCCGCTCGCGGCGCTCGCCCTGGGCTTCTTCCTGCTCTGCCTGGCTGGCCTGCCGCCGGGCGTCATCGGCCTCTTCGCCAAGGTCACGGTCTTCACCGTGGCCGTCGACGCGGGCCTGGGCTGGCTGGCGGTCGTCATGGCCCTCAACGTCGTGATCGCCCTGTACTACTACCTGCAGTGGACGGCGGTGCTCTTCCGCCCGGCGGAGGCCGCGGAGGGCGCAGAGGTGGCGGCAGGGGAGCCGGCGCACGTCCGCATCCCCATGCCGCTCGCAGCCGCCATCGCCCTCACCGCCGTGGCCGGCATCGCCCTGTCGGGCGCCCCGCAGCTCGTCCTGCGCTTCGCCTCGGGGGCGCTCCTCTAGGACCCCGGGCGCGGCCGTCACCCGTACGGAGCGGCGCCGCCCGCGTGCACAAGGGAACCAGGGGCCTTCGCCTGGCGTTGACCGGTCAGGAAGGTTCCACTGGAGATTCCACCGCGAGTGGAAGCACGACAGCGCGAAGGGTTCCCCTGCCGCACCACTTGGAGGGCGTACCGTGCACCGCCGGCACAACGGGCTCAGGACCGCAGTCCTTCTCGGGGGGCTGTCCGCACTCATCATCGTCATCGGCAGCCTCTTCGGGCGTACGGGCCTGATCGTCGCCGTCCTGGTGGCACTCGGCACCAACGCCTACGCCTACTGGAACAGCGACAAGCTGGCCCTGCGGGCCATGCGCGCCCGCCCCGTCAGCGAATTCGAGGCGCCGCAGCTCTACCGCATGGTCCGCGAGCTCTCCACGGCCGCCCGCCAGCCCATGCCCCGGCTGTACATCTCGCCGACCGAGGCCCCCAACGCCTTCGCGACCGGCCGCAATCCCCGCAACGCGGCCGTCTGCTGCACGGACGGCATCCTCCGCCTGCTCGACGAGCGCGAGCTGCGCGGCGTCATCGGCCACGAGCTCAGCCACGTCTACAACCGCGACATCCTCATCTCCTCGATCGCGGGCGCGCTCGCCTCGGTGGTGATGTTCCTGGTGAACTTTGCCTGGCTGATCCCGTTCGGCAGATCGGACGACGACGAGGGCCCCGGCATCGTCGGCATGATCATGATCATGCTGCTGGGCCCGATCGCGGCATCCGTCATCCAGCTCGCCGTCAGCCGCTCCCGCGAGTACGAGGCCGACGCCTCCGGCGCCCGCCTCACCGGCGACCCCCTCGCCCTGGCCTCGGCCCTCCGCAAGCTCGAAGCGGGCACGCAGCGGCTGCCCCTGCCGCCCGAGCCCCGCATCGAGACGGCCAGCCACATGATGATCGCGAACCCGTTCCGCGCGGGCGGCGGCATGACCAAGCTGTTCTCCACCCACCCGCCGATGGGGGAGCGCATCGCCCGCCTGGAGCAGATGGCGGGCCGCTGACGGCCCGTCCCGGACGGCGCATACCGGGCCCGGTCGATCGACGGCCGTCACCTTGGGTTGCCGATCCGCCGGGGGTGGCAACCGTCGGTAGCCGCTGCTGCGTCCCAGTCGCTGGAGAGCAGTGCGAGTGGGAGGCTGAGATTCATGAAGTTCATCCTGAACATCATCTGGTTGGTGCTCTGCGGTTTCTGGATGGCGATCGGGTACGTCGTCGCAGGTCTCATCTGCTGCATCCTGATCGTCACGATCCCCTTCGGCATCGCGTCCTTCCGCATCGCCAACTACGCTCTGTGGCCGTTCGGCCGGACGACCGTCGAGCGCCGGGACGCGGGTGCGGGGTCGCTCCTGGGCAACGTCATCTGGATCGTCTTCGCCGGCTGGTGGCTGGCGCTGGGGCACATCGTCACGGGCATCGCCCTGTGCATCACCATCATCGGGATCCCGCTGGGCATCGCGAACTTCAAGCTGATCCCGGTCTCGCTGATGCCCCTGGGCCGCGAGATCGTCCCGACGGACCAGGCGTTCGCCGGCCGCTGGTGAGGAAGCCACCGGCTTCCGCCGGGGCCGCCTCACAGCGACTGCAGGGTCTCCTCGGCCTTCGGGGTCAGGACGAGGGGGCCCTGTCCGTTCACCCACACCGCGCGGATGTCCAGGTGCCGGAAGCGCCACCCCTCGGGGGTGCGCACGGCCTCGCCGGTGAAGGTGCCGCCCACAGTGAAGTGGTCCCCGGGGCCGGTGCCGCGGACCTCGTGGGTGGAGGCCAAGTGCACATGCGTCATCAGGGCGTTCCAGCGCACCGTGGCGCGGTCGCCGTCGAGGTCGATCATGTAGTTGACGCCCATGTGCTGCGTGCGCTCGAACTTCGCCAGGGTGGCCTGCTCGGACTCGGCCAGCCCCTCGATGCCCTCGTGCGCCCCGATGGGCGAGACGATCCGCACGTCCGGGGTGAACAGGCTCCGGGCCCAGGCGTCGTCGAACCGGCCGCCGCCGGCGGGCACGGTGTCGAGGCTGAGCAGGTAGCGGTCGATGAGCCCGGTGACGTCGGCGCGGTCGGCGAGGACGCCGACGCGGGCCTGAAGGGCGGCGAATTCCCGGGCGCTGACCGTCTCCGGGGTGCCGACCGTCTCCGGGGCGCTGACGGTTTCCTGCGTGCTGACGGTCATGGCGCTGTGCTCCGTGGGTCGGTGACGGGCCCGCTCCCCGGTGGAGCGGCCGTTCACCCAAAATCTAGAAGCTCGACATAACTTGAGGTCAAGGCCGGGAACGCCGAAGGCGCGCCGGAGGGGAATCCCTCCGGCGCGCCCCGGATGTGACTGCTGCCGACTACCGCCGTGTTACCGGTAGTTGACGAACTGGATCGCGAAGTCCAGGTCCTTGCCCTTGAGGAGGGCCTGGACGGCCTGGAGGTCGTCGCGGCTCTTGGAGCTGACGCGCAGCTCGTCGCCCTGGACCTGCGCCTTGACGCCCTTCGGGCCCTCGTCGCGGATGATCTTGGCGACCTTCTTCGCGTTCTCCTGCGAGATCCCCTCCTCGATCGAGGCGAAGATCTTGTACTCCTTGCCGGAGGCCTGCGGCTCGCCCGCGTCGAGCGACTTCAGCGAGATCCCGCGCTTGACCAGCTTGGTCTCGAAGATGTCGAGGACGGCCTTGACCCGCTCCTCGGCATTGGCGCGCATCTCGATCTTGTCGCCGGACCATGCGATCGAGGCGCCGACGCCCTTGAAGTCGTAACGCTGGGAGATCTCCTTGGCGGCCTGGTTGAGGGCGTTGTCGACCTCCTGCCGCTCGACCTTCGAGACGATGTCGAAACTGGAGTCGGCCATATTGAGTTGGCTCCTCGTACGTAGATCCATCGGGGGGTGCGGCTCGGTGCTCCGCCGGCCGGGGGCCGGTGGAGGAGCGCCCCGTCAGCCTAGCCACCCCGGGCCCGTTCGCACGGGCGATGAACCGAGTGGCGGACCACCCCAGGTCATCGGGTATGGTTTACGTCGTTGCCCCGGAGCGAATCGAAAGAGAGCCCGAGGTGACAACCCATGGCGGTGTGCCCGAGTGGCCAATGGGAGCGGACTGTAAATCCGTCGGCTTAGCCTACCCAGGTTCGAATCCTGGCGCCGCCACGGAACGGAGCCCCTGACCTGAAAAGGTCAGGGGCTTCTTTCGTTTCCGGGCCGCCTTTCAGCCGCCCGCTCCGGCTTTCGGCGGCGCCCGCCCCGGCCGGCCTTCAGCCGCTCGCCGCCGCCTTCACCGCCTCCGCCACCGGCGTGTCGCCGCCGATCAGCTCCAGCGTCCGCCCCGCCGTGCCCGGCTCGTCCAGCAGCGCCGCGAGGACCGCCGCGACGTCGTCCCGGGTCACCTCGCCCCGGCCCGTGGACTCCCCGAGCGTCACCAGCCCCGTACCGGCGTCGTCCGTGAGGCGCCCGGGCCGCAGGATCGTCCAGTCCAGGCCCGCCCTGGCCCGTACGTCCGCGTCCGCCGCGCCCTTCGCGCTCAGGTACGCGGCGAAGACCGGATCGGTGCCCTCCGGGGGTTCGCGGTCGGCGCCCATGGAGGAGACCACGAGGAAGCGGCGGACCCCCGCCGCCTCGGCCGCGTCCGCGAAGAGGGCGGCCGCCGCGCGGTCCACGGAGTCCTTGCGGGCGATGCCGCTGCCCGGCCCCGCGCCGGCCGCGAAGACGGCGGCGTCGGCGGACTCCAGGTGCTTCACCAGATCGCCCACGGAGGCCGACTCCAGGTCGCACACGACCGGTTCGGCACCGGCCGCCAGGAGGGCGCCGGCCTGCTCGGGCCTGCGGATGATGCCCGCGATCTCGTCCCCGCGCGCGTGGAGCAGCCGCTCCAGCCGCAGCGCGATCTGACCATGTCCACCAGCGATGACAATGCGCATGATCCGACCGTACGCCGATCACCGGAATCCGACAGAGGGCCTCGCCGGACCCGCCCCGGCCCCGCGTCAGGACGGCTCTCCGCCGCCGCGCGAGGACTGCCGGGGCAGCTCCAGGGCCGCGGCGGCCGACCCGTCGCAGTACTCCCGCACGGCGCTCGTACGGGCCACCACGCGGCCCTTGTGCACCACGAGGCGGCTGTAGGCCATCGAGAGCACGCCCTCGATGCGCTCGCCGCGGACGGCCAGCAGCTCGGCCGGGAAGCCCGCCTCCACCCGCACCCGCGGCAGCCCCATGGCCGCCCGCGCCCACCCGCTGACCGCCTCGTACGCCTCCTCGGGCCGCAGTTCGCCGTGCGAGGCCAGCAGGAACGCGGCCTCCAGGGGATCGCCGCGCCCGACCGGATTGGCCGCGTCGCGCAGGGCGCCGCTGCCGGCCGCCACCCGCACCCCCGCCGCCCGCAGGAGCCGCACCGGGGCACAGCGCGAGACGCGGGCGCCGCGCTGCTCCAGCGTCCCGCAGTCGCCCTGCGGCAGGCAGACGACGGTGACCCCGGCGGCGGCGAGCTGCCCGGCCGCCCGGACGGCCAGGTCGCGGGGGAGCCGGGCGAGGCCGCCGCAGGGGCCGAGGGTGACGCCGGGGCGCAGGCCGCCGGCCATGGCGGCCAGCCGGGCGAGCCGGGCCGGGTCGGAGCCGTCGGTGTGCAGGTCGACCGGGCAGCCGTACTCGGCGGCGAGGTCGAGGGCGGTCTCGGCGAAGCCGGTGGGGTCGGGGTCGAGGTCGGGGCAGCCGCCCACGGCGGCGCCCATCTTCACGGCGTCCCGCAGCAGGGCCAGCCCGTCGGCCCCGGCGGCCCCGGTCAGCAGCCGGGGCACGGCGACGGCGGTGAGGTCGGTCAGCCCGCGCAGCGTCCGCCGGGCCTGCAGGACGGCCTCCAGCGAGCGCAGCCCCTGCACGTCGCCGATCCGCACGTGGCAGCGCAGGGCGGTGGCCCCGTGCCCGAGCTGGAGCAGCGCGGCCTCGGTGGCGCGGCGCTGGACGTCCTCGGCGGCGTACGAGACGGGGCCGTCGGCCTCGGCGGTGAGTGCGGTGGCGCCGTGCCCGTGCGGCTCGGCGGGCGCGGGCAGCAGCAGATAGCCGCTGAGGTCCACGCGGGGGCCGGGCGCCAGGCTGCCGGCGGTGCCCACGGCCTCGATGTGCCCGCCGCTCAGCCGCACGTCCACGGTGCGGCCGTCGGCGAGCCGGGCGCCGCAGAGGACGAGGGCGCCGTCGCCGGGCACGGCGGCGGGCGGGGTGGCGTCGCCGCCGGGGTTCGCCGGGGGCTGCGGCTGGCTGTCGGGCATCGCGCTCCTCCGGGTGCCGGGGCGTGCATGATCACGCAGCAGGTCCGAGCGTAGGGCGCGTCAGGAACGGCTTCGAGCAAGCGACGAATAGTCGTACTGGTGTGGTGCGGGAAGGCTTCCGTGGCACCGTCGCCGGCCCCGCCCGGATACGGATTTCACCTTCGGCGGCCAACCGTGTAATGTCTTCCTCGCTCGCCCCAATAGCTCAGTCGGCAGAGCGTCTCCATGGTAAGGAGAAGGTCAACGGTTCGATTCCGTTTTGGGGCTCTGGTGTGAGAGGTTCCCCGCCTTCGGGCGGGGATCCCTCCCACATCAAAGCGGTGTAGCTCAGTCGGTAGAGCAAGCGGCTCATAATCGCTGTGTCACCGGTTCAAGTCCGGTCACCGCTACACGTAGTAGCCGATTGTGGGGTCGGTCCTCCGGTCGGCTACTCTTGTCTGCGTTAATCCGTCCATTCCGTCAAGGAGCACTCACGTGGCTGCCACCGACGTCCGCCCGAAGATCACGCTGGCCTGCGTGGAGTGCAAGGAGCGGAACTACATCACCAAGAAGAACCGGCGTAACGACCCGGACCGTCTTGAGATGAAGAAGCACTGCCCCCGTTGCAACTCGCACACTGCGCACCGCGAGACGCGATAACAACAGGCTCGTTCATGAGGCCGTCCCCATTCCTTGGGGGCGGCCTCGTGGCGTATCCGCCACCGTAACCACCCAGGAGGTGCCGAGCCCATGGCGCTCGACCAGTCCTTCGTAGGGCGGACCTATCCGGCCACCGAACCGTACGAGGTCGGCCGGGAGAAGATCCGCGAATTCGCCGAGGCCATCGGCGACACCAATCCGGTGTACACCGACCCCGAGGCCGCCAAGGCGCTGGGGCACCCGGATGTGATCGCCCCGCCGACTTTCGTCTTCTCCGTCACATACCGGGCCGCCGGCGCGGTCGTGAACGACCCGCAGCTGGGCCTGGACTACTCGCGCGTCGTGCACGGCGACCAGAAGTTCGCCTACGCCCGCCCCGTGCGGGCCGGTGACCGCCTCTCGGTCGTCTCCACGATCGAGTCGATCAAGTCCCTGGCGGGCAACGACGTCCTGTCGGTCCGCGGCGACGTCCGGGACGAGCACGGCGAGCACGTGGTGACCGCGCACACGACGCTGGTGGCCCGCGCCGCCGAGGAGGCGTGATGGCTGCCCGTATCTCCTACGACGAGGTCGAGATCGGCACCGAGCTGCCGGCCCGCTCCTTCCCGGTGACGCGCGCGGACCTGGTCCGCTACGCGGGTGCCTCGGGCGACTTCAACCCGATCCACTGGAACGAGAAGTTCGCCAAGGAGGTGGGTCTGCCGGACGTGATCGCGCACGGCATGTTCACCATGGCCGAGGCGGGCCGCGTCGTCACCGACTGGGTGGGCGACCCGGGCGCCGTCGCCGAGTACGGCGTGCGCTTCACCCGCCCGGTCGTCGTGCCGAACGACGACAAGGGCGCGGTGATCGAGGTCACGGCCAAGGTCGCGGCCAAGGACGACGAGCACCGGACGGTCCGGGTGGACCTGGTGGTCAAGAGCGAGGGCCAGAAGGTCCTGGGGATGTCGCGAGCGGTCGTACGACTCGCCTGACGACGGGGGCGCCGCGCACGACAGCGGCGCCCTCCTCTTTGACATACAAAGTAAGTGACCACTAACTTACGGCTCATGGTCAGGATGAGCGCGGATGAGCGCCGCGAGAGTGTGATCCGCGCCGCAATCACGGAATTCGCGCGCGCCGGCTACAAGGGCACGTCCACGGAGGCGATCGCGCGCCGCGTGGGCGTCTCGCAGCCGTATCTGTTCCGGCTCTTCCCCACCAAGGAAGCGATCTTCCTGGCGGCGGCCCACCGCTGCCTGGAGGAGACCCGGCAGGTCTTCGCGAAGGCCGTCGAGGGCGCGCCGCCCCGCGGGGCGATGCAGGCCATGGCCGCCGCCTACGACCACCTCATCGCCGAGGACCCCGAGAAGCTGCGGATGCAGATGCAGATCTACGTCGCGGTGGCCTCGGCCGAGGCGGCGGGGGACCACGAGTTCGGGAGCACGATCCGGGCGGCGTGGCTGGAGCTGTGGGACGGGGCGCACCTGGCGCTCGGCGGGGACGCGAAGGAAACCACGCGATTCCTGGCCAAGGGGATGCTGATCAACACGCTGATGTCCCTGGGCTTCCCGCCGGACCACCGGGTGTGGAGCGGTTTCTAGGAACGCGGGAGACCCGCGTCTCCGTATGTCCATCAAAGTTAGTGACTGATTACTAAGTAATGCAGGGGGAAGCATGCAGCCCAAAGCAATCTGGGCCCTGATCATCACCGGCGTCGCCGGCTTCATGGCGGCCCTGGACAACCTGGTCGTCACCACCGCCCTCCCGTCGATCCGCAAGGACCTCGGCGGGGCGCTGGAGGACCTCGAATGGACCGTCAACGCCTACACGCTGACCTTCGCGGTCCTGCTCATGTTCGGCGCGGCCCTGGGCGACCGCTTCGGCCGCCGCAAGCTCTTCGTCATCGGCCTGGCGATCTTCACGGCCGCCTCCGCCGCGGCCGCCCTCGCGCCCGGCATCGAGGCCCTGATCGCCGCCCGGGCCGTCCAGGGCGTGGGCGCCGCCATCACCATGCCGCTGACGCTCACCCTGCTCACCGCGGCCGTCCCCGCCGACCGCCGGGGCCTGGCGTACGGCATCAAAGGGGCCGTGGACGGCCTGGCCGTCGCCGGCGGCCCGCTCATCGGCGGCACGCTCACCGAGCACGTCTCCTGGCAGTGGATCTTCTGGCTCAACGTCCCGCTGGGCCTGGCCCTCATCCCGCTGGCCCGCCTCCGCCTGGACGAGTCGCGCGCCGAGAACGCACGCCTGGACCTCCCCGGCACGCTCCTCGTCAGCGGCGGCCTCTTCGGCGTCGTCTACGGGCTGGTCAACGCCAACGCGCACGGCTGGACGAGCCCCCGAGTCCTGACCGCCCTCATCGCGGGCGGCGTCCTCATAGGAGGCTTCATCCACCACGGCCTCCGCGCGAAGCGGCCCATGCTGCCCATGCGCCTCTTCAAGAACCGCGCCTTCGCAGGCGTGAACGCCGCGAGCGTCTTCATGTTCCTGGGCATGTTCGGCTCGATCTTCCTGCTCAGCCAGTTCCTCCAGAACGTCCTCGGCTACTCGCCCACCGAGGCCGGGCTGCGCATGCTCCCCTGGACCGGAATGCCCATGATCGCGGCGCCGCTCTCCGGCTACCTCGCCGACCGCATCGGCAGCCGCCCCGTCGTCGTCACCGCCCTGACCCTCCAGGCCCTCGGCCTCGCCCACTTCGCCCTGGTCATGAGCCCGGATGTCTCCTACGCGGCCCAGCTCCCCGGACTGATCGTCAGCGGCATCGGCATGGGCCTGTTCTTCGCCCCCGCCGCGAAGCTCGTCATGTCCGGCGTCCGCCCGGCGGAGCAGGGCATGGCCTCCGGTGCGAACAACGCTCTGCGGGAGGTGGGCGGGGCGCTGGGCATCGCCGTCCTCGCCTCGCTGTTCTCCGCCCAGGGCGGCTACGGGACGCCGCAGCGCTTCCTGGACGGCCTCGTCCCCGCCCTCTGGGCGGGCGCGGCCGCGGTGGCGCTCGGGGCGCTGGCGGCGACCCTGATCCCGCCGCGGCGTGACACGCCCCGGGCGGCCGCCGCACGTGCCGCCAGCCCGGCGGGCGCGCCCTGACAGA